>JAUPWK010000039.1 GCA_030916555.1 Patescibacteria group bacterium
AAACATACGCAAGACAGTAGTACATATTGCCTAAGTGACGCACTTTTCCATGAATTTCAAGGATCGTCAATGAGCCGAGGACGATAGGGGTTGAGAGACCGGTTTGGCGTGCGATGATGTCGACATGCTGGGCTGTGCTGCTCAACTGAGCAAGGATTTGCTCGTGTTCGGGTGACGTGGTTATAGCTTCGGGGTTTGGCACAGGAGCGGGGGAGAGGGCGGGTTCTGTTGCGGGTTTTGCGGCAGGAAGGTTGAGTCCAATTAAAATATCGTTTGAGTTTGTGACCAGCTGGGCGCCGTCTTGGATGAGTTTATTTGTGCCAGCTGAGGTGGGAGAGTCGATTGGGCCTGGAACCGAAAAAACTTCACGGTGAGCGTTGATGGCTGCTTGGGCGGTATGAAGTGTTCCAGACGGAAGTTCCGCTTCAACAATTACAACCCCACGGCAGAGCCCGGCGATGATGCGATTGCGAATGGGGAAATGATAATTGAGTGCCGCCATATAGGGTGGTTGTTCAGTAATAATCGCCCCACCCTGAGCAATGATTTTTTCTCCAAAATTACGTTTTGAGCCTTTCAATTCTTCTAGGCCATGTGCTAGGACGGCGATGGTTTTTCCTGCGGCAGTCATGGCTCCCGCATGCGCTGCGACATCGATTCCGCGTGCAAGTCCGCTTACAATAACAAGTCCCGCACGTGCGAGTTCGTGCGAAAACTGTTTGGCTGTTTTGAGTCCGTATGGAGTGGCGTCACGGGAACCTACAACACCAATCATCTGCTGTGTTTGCGGAAGTTTTCCGCGAACGTAGAGAATGATTGGTGGATCAAAAATGGTTTTGAGAGCGACTGGATAGCGCGGATCGTTCTGATCAACCGTGTCGATGCCGAGTTTTGTGACGCTTTCTACAAGCGTTTCGACATCTGTTGCGCGTCTCCAAGAGATGAATTTGTCTATGACCTGATCACGTATTTCAAGGGCAGCGAGTTCAGACGCATTCGCGTTCCAGATGCTGGCGTAATCACCATAGAATTCAAAGAGTCGCACATAGGTGCGTGGTCCAAAGGGTGCAAAATGGCTTAAAGCTATGGCGTAGGGTGAGGTCATTCGTAGCGGTTCAAAATGGCTTCAGGAAAATCTCGAATGTCGTTAATGATGACGGCTGCTCCAAGTGTGGCGGCGCTTTGGCGGGTGAGGTGTCCGGTTAGAATAGCTACGGGTGTTACTTGTGCTGCAAGAGCCATGCGGAGATCGTTTGGGGCATCGCCAATGTAGGCGGCTTCGTTTGGTTGTGCGCCGGCCAGCCGTAGAGCCTCTTCAAGCATGTAGGGCGCTGGCTTTTGTTGGTCAATGGGATATTCGGGGGCGGCGTGAATGCTTGTAAAAAGACTCGCGAGCTCAGGGCCGAGCACGGACAAGATGAGGGCCCTGTCAGCACCGCTTACGATGCTGAGTGAATAGTCTGTTTTGAGTTGTCGAAGTGTTTCAGCTGCGCCATCAAAGAGAGAGACTTGGGCGAGAAAAGCCGGGCTCCGGCGCGCAAGATCGAAAAGTCGAATGGCTTCAGGAATTTTTTCTGGCTCATCACCTAAGATCTTCTGTGTAAATTCTGGTACAGGAAGTCCCCAGTATTCAATGATCTTTTTTCGGGCAATTTCATTTGAAAGCTTCGCGCCAACGTCGTTGAATGCCTGCAGGAAACAATCGACATAAGCCTCATTTGATCCACGCGCAAGCACTCCGTCAAAATCAAAACTTAAATGCTTGAACATATTTACGCTTGAACAGAGGTGTCCTCGACTCCATTTGCAAGAGCATGGAGAAGCGTCTCTTGAGTCTTTGCCAGAATGTTTTTCAGACTCCCGGACTCTGCCTTGGAGAACTTTTGTAGGACGTAATTTTCAAGCGGAATATTGGCTGGTGGTTCATTAACGCCAATGCGGAAGCGAACGAATTCGTCAGTTCCCAGTTTCTCCATGATTGATTTTAGTCCGTTGTGTCCACCCGCACTCCCGCCTTTGCGGACACGGAGGGTCCCAAGGGGGAGGGCAACGTCATCTGAAACGACCCACACATTTTGCGGGTCGATTCCAAATTTATTTGCAAGACTCGTCACGCTCTGACCAGACAGATTCATGAATGTCTGGGGTTTGGCGAGGATGATTTTTTTATCAAAGTAACGAGTTTCAATAACTTCGGCTTTGGCCGATTTATTGAGCTTCCAGGATTCTTGGAGCGCTCCAGCAAGGGCATCGAGTGCGAGAAAGCCGGCGTTATGGCGTGTGTTGACGTATTCTTTGCCAGGGTTACCCAAACCAACGATCAACAGGCTCATAACGAAAGAGGTTAGTACGTGGTGTGTGACTTACGATCCACCTCAATCTTAATCCGGATTGGTGTGCCCGTGAAGTCGTATTGTTCACGCATGATATTTTCAAGGAAGCGGACGTAGGCCGTGGCAAGCGAATCCGTTCGGGATAGGTTGACTGCCAAGGTGAAAATTGGCGGGTTGATATGAGTTTGTTTAAACGACATGATCTTCGGACTCTTTACGCCCTTACCGCGCATTGGACGGTGACGCACAATAGCCTTGCTCATGAACTGCTTTGCTTCAGAGTCGGAAAGTTGCGTAAAGCGAGACTGGAAGACCTTTGAAATGAGATCAAAAATATCCTGAGCGCGCTTGCCAGTGAGGGCTGAAGTAAAGAGAATCGGCGCGTATTTCAGCTGCGGCAAAAAGCCACGAATAATTTTTTCGTAATCATTAACTGAAGTGGTTGTCTTATTTGGAATAAGATCCCACTTGTTGGCGACGATGATCACACTTACCTTTGAGTCCTGAAGTACACCAGCTAGGTGACGTTCTTGAGTAGTGATGTCCTTCGTAATGTCGAGTACAAAAAGTGCTACGTCGCAGCGCGTGAGGGTATCTAAAGTTTTTTCTACGCCAATTCGTTCAAGAGGCGTTCCAGAGTTGCGTCGACTTGCTTGTTTGCGTACGCCGGCGGTATCGATGAACTGATAGGTTTGACCGTCATGTTCAAAAATGGCGTCGTTTGGTTCTCGTGTGGTGTGCGGAACGTTGGCGGTGATGAAACGCTTTTCGCCGAGCACCGCGTTTAAGAGCGTTGATTTGCCGACATTTGGTTCGCCAAGCACGCAAATACGCATGGGCAAGATTTCTGCCACGTCCACTGGTGGTTTGCCGGCTTTGATGAGTGTGGTGGTGATTTCGTCTAAAAGATCGCCCACGCCCACGCCCTGTTTGGCGGAAATAGCTAGCGGACGATTGAGCGGCCACGAACGCCACTCATCACTTACGGCACGGCGGCGGAGTTCGGCGTTGTCAGCCTTGTTTCCAACGGCGATGACAGGTTTTCCGCTCTTTAAGAGTTTGCGAGCAATTTCAAGATCGTCAGCCACTGGCCCAACGTTGACATCCACTAAAAATAGAATGATATCGGCTTGCGCGATGGCGATGTTCGCCTGTTCGACCACGTTCTTTTCGATTTCTAAACGCTGGTCGACATCGAGTCCACCGGTATCGATCATGCGGATGATTTTGCCGCGCCAAATACAGTCTGCTTCAAAGCGGTCCCGGGTGGTGCCGGCGATTTCGGAAACCAAGGATTTTTGCTCCTCAACCAATTTATTAAAGAGGGAAGACTTACCGACATTGGTACGGCCAATGAGTACGGCTTTTGGAGGTGTTTGCATACGAAAGGGATCGAGTATTCGAGTAATCTAGGGAGTAAAGGCTCGAATACTGGCTGTTTTAGCATCTTTGATGCTTTAACGTAAGACGAGATTCGTTGAATCTTGGCCTAAAATTATCAAAAAGTCAATGTCCGAAGCGCTTGTAACCAAATCGATGCCCGGGGTAGTAGCTAGAACTTCATCAGGGACGACTGCGTCAGAGGCGAGGTAGCCTTTGGTGGACATGTAGACCTCGGCTGATAAATACTCTTTGAGCGCTGCGAGTTCCTCGTCTTTTTCGCCGTCAGTGAGATCGTAGATGATCGTATTTGGAGTTTCGCGATTTATGGCGTTGCTCACGGTGTCAACCGTAAATCCAGAGCCTTCCAAGAGTTGAGCAGTTTCTGAAGCGAGGCCGGTGGTATTTGTACCGTTTTGAATTTCTACCGTGACATTTTTGGTTTCTGGCTGCGTTTGTTGCGTGGTAGTGAACGTTGGGTCGTTTGGAGTTGAGGTGAAGATATCGTCTGCGAGGGCATGGAGTTCGCTCCAATCCTCCTCATATGGCAAGAGTACATAGGCGCCATTAATATTGGCGTCATAGAGCATGCCACTGCGATTATCAAGTACGTGCATGGCAATGTTTTCAGTTGTGATGTCGGGGATATATTTTACAAAGCGCATCATTTCCCAGAGCGTCATGTTGGTGGTGACGTTGTCTTGCACGGTGCTGAGGAGCCGGTTGAGTTTGGCGGGGTTAAGGAGAACACCAACAGACAACGCCTTGTCTTTCACAGCCAGTAACATTTTTTGTTGGCGAGCGGCGCGGGCGAAATCTGAACCCTCACCGTTATTTCCGTGACGAGATCTGGCGAATTGTAAGGCAGACGTGCCGTTCATGTGTGTCCAGCCTTCTGTGAAGCTTACGGTTTGTACACTGCCAAGTTCATCATCAAGAGGGTAGGTGGTGTCGGTGAAGGAATTTTCAACGTAGACATCAATGCCGCCGAGATCGTTAATAATATCTTCGAAACCGCTAAAATCTACCTTTATGGTGTAGTGCACATCTTGACCGAGTACGTCTTTGATGACAGCTGCGGTTGCCTCTGGACCGCTGCCTGGTTCTTGATTTTCTGCGAATGCATTAACGTTGTTGATTTTTCTGTACCCGTATCCAGGTAGGTTTACGTTGAGGTCTCGTGGCACGGAAATCATACCCACTTCGGTGGTTGAGGGTTTGAGACTGCCAAAAATAATCGTGTCCGTAAGCTGAGGCCCGTCATGCCCAGCGCCACCGACACCTAAAAGGAGGAAATTCACGCGATCATCATCCTGACCTGCGATGGCTTTATCTCCCGAAACGACGAGACGTCGTAGTGAGGAGAGAAAAGAGAGGTTATCTGTGGGCTCGTTTGAAGAAGTATGCGCAATTCCGTTTGAGAGCAAAAATCCTCCCGTTGCAAGAATGGCAAACCCAAAAAGCATCAACTTACTTTTTATAGAAAGTCGTTTTTTAGAGGGTTTGGATTCATGAGTAACTGCATGAGGTGTAGGGATTTCCTCATGCGGCTTCAGAAAATCGACACTTTCAGGTTCCTGCATAGGACAACAAAACGCGCGCATTAAGCGCACCATCTGTACGGAGTATAGCGTAATTCTTGCCTTTCGCCAAGGATGGACAGGGCGCATGTTTTCAGCTATAGTTATGGCCGCTTGGATGCATAGCTCAGTTGGTTAGAGCGTTCGATTCACATTCGAAAGGTCGCAAGTTCGAGTCTTGCTGCGTCCACCAAAGAAACTTACGCTCAGATTATTGTGCGTAAGTTTTTTTGTTTTTTAAAAACTATCCCCGATATCCCTGTTCATTTTTTTCACTTGCGTGATATGATTTTCCCAACTTTATAACTCTCTATGCCTAAAAATGTTTCAGTGTCGTTCGAGAAGCTTGTACAGCCGCTGCAGAAACTCATGCGTTGGAGCGTTCCGGCCCTGTTTTTCTTGACCCCGCTAGTTTTTGCGCCTTTCACTACTGAGGCGCTTGAAATGAATAAACAGGTAATCCTGTTTGTTTTTGTATTCGCCGCGACTCTTGGTTGGCTTGGTACCATGATTGCAGAGCGTCAGGTGCGTATGCGTGGTGGTTTGGCTTTGAATATCGTACCGATGGTATTTTTGGCAGTCATGTTAGTATCAACCATTCTTTCGGCGGCCGGGCTGGAATCATGGCTTGGATATGGTGGTCAGGAATATGTAAGCTTTCTGACAGCTGCTTGTGGAGTGGTGTTTTTCTACATGCTTGTGAATAGCAGCGATACCGCCCTTGCACGTCAATCGCTGATTGCCCTTTTACTTTCCTCGAGCATTGTTGGTCTGATCACATTGTGTTCTCTGGTAGGTATCAACTTGGTGCCATTCGCATTTACACACGTTGTCGGCTTTAACACGATTGGAAATGTAAACGCCCTTATCGCCTGGCTGATTCCAATCGCACTCATTGGAATTGGTTTTTACATGGTAGATTCAGATGATGAATCATCGGTTATTCCTGCTGGTCCATTTGGTGTCTTCATGCGTTTGTTGATTGCCTTCGTTACGCTTACCGTCCTACTTTTGCTTGTTGCTGTTGATTTCTGGACACTTTGGGCCCCATTCATGATTGGGTTGGCTGCGTTAATTTTCATGTCGTTCTTAGAGCCGAGCCACTTCCCAAACATGCGTCGGTTGGCTGTTCCTGGAGTGATTTTCGCGATCGCGGTTTTGTTCTTGTTTGTAAAGACCCCATTGAAAATTAAAATTCCTGTAGTCGTATCTCCTTCAGCAGCTACAAGCTGGAGTATCGCTATGGATACCCTGAAACAGGGTCCAGCTGAAGCGCTGTTTGGATCTGGTCCTGGTTCCTATGATCTCGATTACGCAAAGTACCGTCCAATTGAAGTAAACAACACGATTTTCTGGAATACTCGATTTGATCGTGCACAGATGCACCCGCTTACTCTTTTGGCCACCACGGGTGTGTTCGGTTTCTTGAGCTGGCTTGCCTTCTTTGGCTTCGTCGCCGCTTACGGACTCGGGAGAATTATTAAGGGTAGACAGGAGACGGAGTGGAAGGTGAATTATGCTTTGCTTGCAGGCTGGTTGTCTTTGTTTGCGCTCCAGTTGTTGTCACCTGTAAACATGGCGCTTACGATTTTGTTCTGGGGTTTGAGCGGTTTGTTGGTAGCTGAGGCGGTTACAAAAGTTCGTCAGATGAACTTCAATGATGCGCCTCGCTCAGCACTAGCGGTTACGGGAGGTGCGGCACTATTTGCTGTAGTTGGCGTACTGACACTCTTCGCGATCGTGTCGCGGCATAGCGCCGAGATCGCGTTTGCAAAGGCGGCTCGATTAGACGCGGGTGGCGCAAGTTCTGAGGAACTCGTCAAGCAAATGACGAAGGTGGTTGGTCAGGATTCTACTAACCCAGTTTTCCAGAGAAATCTCGCAACGGCTTATTTAGCACAGGCAGGTGTTGTGGTGGGTGAAGGAGTGAAAGATGATAATTTCAGCACTGATGATAAGCAGAAATTGGCTCAAGTTGCTGATGCGGCTATTCGTTCAGCTGCAAAAGCGGCACAGTACGGGGAGAAGGATGGTACGAACTGGGCGATTAACGGTTTGATCTACCGGGAACTCATGCCGTTTATCCAGAATGCGCAGAATTACGCTGCAAGCATGTACGTGAAGGCGCTTGAGCTTGAGCCGAATAACGTAGCCTACCAGACCGATCTTGGCCGGGTGTATCTCGCGGTTGCTGATCGAGCACAAGAAGTTCAGAACATTAAGGACATTGACGCAGAAACGAAGAAGACGGCAGAGGCGAATGAAGCTGAAGATTTGCGTCTGGCCGTTGAGAATTTAGAGAAGGCAATTCGCTTGAAGCCTGATTACGCTCCGGCACACTACTACCTGTCGGCTGCCTATGAGCGCCAGGGTAACCTTGAAGAGGCGGCTAAGCGTTTGTCGGCACTCACGCAAGTTCAGCCGAACGATGTTGGTCTCGGCTTCCAGTTGAGTGTGATTTATTTGAAGATGGAGAAGCAGGATGAAGCGAAGAAGGAGCTTGAACGCATTCTCGTTATCTATCCTGATTACAGCAACGCGATGTGGTATTTGGCTGCCATTAAGGCGAACGAGAGTGACGAGAACGGTGCCTTGGCCTTGTTGCGCCGTGTAGAGAAATTGAATCCTGATAATGCTGAGGTTAAACAAAGCATTGCAAATCTTGAAGCAGGTGGCGCAACACCAGAGGTGCCAGAACCGATTGACGTAAATCCGGAGGCGGGTATTAACGCCCCAGTGACTCCGTAGTCGAGGTTTGAATCAACAAAACACCACCCGGTTTGGGTGGTGTTTTGTTGATTGGCAAGTTTGTATTTACGTGATATCATGACGGGTATCTATGGCATTTTTTGACCGTAAAAAGGGTGAGTCAACGCCGTCGTTCATGGAGCGAATGTTGGGGCCAACACTAGGTGCTGTGGCGACTTTTGTGCTTGAGATTGTCCAGATAGCTGCTTTGGCCCTGGCGATCATCTTGCCGGTGCGTTACTTCTTGGTACAGCCCTTTATTGTGAAGGGGGTTTCCATGGAGCCGAATTTTGAAGACGGCGAGTACCTCATTATTGATGAACTTACTTTCCATTTCCGAGAGCCGGAGCGGGGAGAGATCGTGGTATTTCACCCACCTTCAAGTGACGAAAAGCAGTTTTACATCAAGCGTGTGATTGGTTTGCCGGGAGAGACAGTTGAGGTTAATGACGGCAAGGTTACGATTTATAACGCCAGTAATCCAAATGGTTTTACGTTAACGGAGCCATATCTTGATAGCTACACTACGGGAAGGGACAAAGAGACGCTCGGCGAAGGCGAGTACTACCTTATGGGGGATAACCGTGACGCAAGTTTTGATAGCCGGGCCTTTGGTCCAGTTCCGCGAACGAATTTTACCGGACGGGTTTGGGTGCGTGGATTACCTCTTGAAAAGATGAGTTCATTTCCAGTCCCCGAGTACCAAGAATAAAACTATCGAGGCGCAAGCAACTGAAAGGTTGCTTGTTTCTCTGTTTTACGGTATGAAGATGCTAAATAATTTCTATAGTTATGCCAGGTAAACCAAAAGCTGAGGCTGCACCAAAAGCTGCAAAAAAATCAAAGACACTAGAAACTTTGCGTGGTTTCCGGGATATTTTGCCTGACGAACAGGCAGCCTGGGAGAAAATCGAAGATGTCGCCCGCAATCTTACGCATTCTTACGGCTTTGGTCGGATTCGATTGCCGGCACTTGAAGCTACGTCGGTGTTTGAGCGCGGTGTTGGTAAAGATACGGATATCGTAGAAAAGGAGATGTTTACATTTGTGGATCAAGGCGGGGTGAAAATGACGCTCCGACCAGAAGGTACGGCACAGGTGGCGCGCGCGTACATTGAGCACGGCATGTTGAATCAACAGCAGCCAGTGAAATTGTGGTACATGGAGCAGTTTTTCCGTCATGAGCGTCCACAAGCTGGTCGATATCGTCAGTTTTGGCAGCTGGGTCTTGAGGCAGTTGGCTCTGATGATCCAGTACTCGATGCACAAATCATTCTCATGACCTACAGTTTTTGTAAGGATTTGGGTGTTGATACGATTGTAAATATCAATTCACTCGGTACACCGGCTATTCGCAAAGCCTACATTTCTGAGCTTACGAAATACTTCAAGGGTCATGCCAAGAAACTTGGTGAGACAGATTTGAAGCGTCTGCAGCGTAACCCACTCCGATTGCTGGATTCTAAAGAAGACGGCATGGAAGAGCTTAAGGCTGGCGCACCGCAGCTCATTGAGTATCTTGATGATGAGAACAAGCAACACTTCATGAAAGTGCTTGAGTATTTGGATGAGGCTGAGGTTCCATACACGCTTAACCCATTCCTGGTCCGCGGTCTCGACTACTACACTAAAACTGTCTTTGAATTGGTTTCAACCAATCCAATTGGCGAAAACGGTTCTCAGTTAGCACTTGGAGGTGGTGGTCGATACGATGGTCTTATTCCGCTTCTTGGTGGTCGTGAAGCTACGGGCGCGATTGGAGCAGCGCTTGGACTTGAGCGCATTATGCTTGCCATGAAGGCTGCTGGCAGTATGCCGGACAACAAGCGCACGGTGGACGTCTTCTTCTGTCAGTTGGGTGAGGCAGCGCGACGCAAGGGTTTGAAGATTTTCGAAAAGTTCCGTCAGGCGGGAGTGGATGTTGGTGAAGCGTTCGCTAAAGGAAATCTGAAAGCTCAGCTTGAGATTGCGGATAAGATGAAGGCTTCAGTGGCGATTATCCTTGGCCAAAAAGAGGTCTTGGACGGAACGATTATCATTCGTGATATGGAAGCCGGCGCTCAGGAAATTGTGGATGTTGAAAAGGTTGTCAGCATTGTGGCAAAGCGCATTCAGGACGAAAAGATTGCCGCTAAGAATTCTAAGGAATAAATACGTACAGACTGGTCTTTACAGGGATTCATGCTTATGCTATCCTCCCGTCACCCTGAAAGGAGGGCGAAATATATTCTGTGTCTGATATTGAAGTAAAACGAAAGAAAGGCGAGAGTTTTGAAGCGTTGTTTCGACGCTTTACTCGTCGTATTCAGCAGAGTGGTAAACCACTTAACGTTCGTGCCGGTCGTTTTTTTGCAAGAACACCGAACAAGAACAAAGTTCATGAAAGTGCTATCCGTCGTTTAGAGATGGGCGAGCGTCGTGAATACATGCTGAAGACTGGTAAGATCCGCGAAGAGGATCTCCGCGCTGCAAAAAAGCGCTAGTTACCACATGAGCCCCGGCGCAAGTCGGGGTTTTATGTTACCCTAAATGGGAAGATAATTTATTCTGCTATGGAACTCGAAAAAAAGTTAAACGAAGACATGAAGACAGCCATGAAGGCTAAGGATTCTGGGACTTTGGAAATCCTTCGTATGACGATTTCATCCATTCGGAGTAAGGCTATGGAGGTGGGAAAGGATTTGGCCGATGCCGACGTGGTGGCTGTTATTAAGGCTGATGCAAAAAAGATTAAAGATGCCTTAGAGAGTTTTGTGACTAATGCCCGCGAAGACTTGGCTGAAAAGGCACGTCGCGAGCTTGAAATTTTAGAACGCTATCTGCCAGCACAAATGAGCGATGCAGATCTTGAGATGCATGTCCGTGCCAAAGTGCAGGAATTAGGAGTAACTGATGCGGCGCAGGCCGGTAAAGTCATGGGTGTGTTGTCCAAGGATTTAAAAGGGCAGGCAGACGGATCTCGGATTAAGGCCGTACTCGATAAGGTTTTAGCTGCTTAAGCATGTTAAGAGCGGTACTTGCGGATGTTATTCATTTCGCTACGTCAAAGCGTGAGGCGGAGGATCGAATGACGGAGTTGGCGGACTTGACCAGAACCTATGGGGGTCTGGCCGTGGTTAAGTCTATTCAGCGTCGAGCTAAGCCGGATTACCGAACGTTTCTTGGGAAGGGGAAGGTGCAGGAGATACTTGAGACTTTTCCTGAGCACAAGGCGAATGTCCTTGTTGTAAACGAGATTTTGAAGCCGGGGCAGTTGTTTAATCTTGAAGAGGCATTGCGCCCAATCAAAATGAAGGTTTGGGATCGGATTGATCTCATTCTGCATATTTTTGATAAGCACGCCACGAGCGCGGAGGCGAAGCTTCAGATTGAACTGGCACGAATTCGCCACATGGGGCCACGTATTTATAATCTTGGCGCTCAGTTGGGCCGCCAGCGAGGTGGGACGGGTACTCGTGGGGGTTCGGGAGAGGGGAATACGGAGGCCATGAAGCGCCACCTTCGCGAACAGGAACAGCGTGTGCTCGAAAAATTAAAGGCTTATGAGGGGCAACACGCTGAACAGCGCAAGAATAGGTCAAGAAATGATTTTAAGACTGTGGCGTTGGTTGGCTATACCAATGCAGGCAAGACTTCGCTTTTGAATGCACTTACAAAACGTAAGGAATACGCCGCGGATAAGCTGTTTGCAACGCTTGATACTCGGATTGGTGAGCTGTATTTGCCAGAGACGAGAACCTCGGTTCTCTTGTCTGATACGATTGGATTTATTCAGGGACTACCACCAGAGCTTGTTCAGGCTTTTCGGTCAACGTTGTCAGAAGCAATACATGCTGATTTGATTTTGCATGTTATTGATGCGACGGATCCACACCTGGAACTTAAGATGCAGGTCGTTGAGAAGATTTTGGAGGAGATCGGATTGTCGGATAGAGCGCGCATTCGCGTCTACAACAAGCTTGATGATCTTGAGACAGAATTTTCAGAGGAACTTCAGGATGCATACGTTTCTGCCTTCACAAAAGTTGGTTTAACACAGTTGAAAAAACTGATTAGCAAAAAGTTGTCCCCTGATTCGCGTGTTGTCCCCACCTTAGAATAAAAGGGCGCTCATTTTTGAGGTAAAATAGAGGAGTGAATTTTGTATCCTCAAAGAAGAAAAATTTTGTCATCGCCGGGTTATTCTTGGCGTTGTTTGTATTCGTGGGTCATCCCGCCTTTGCGCAAACGACTGACCTAGCTGCGGTTGGGGCAACTTCAGGTTTGGGCGCGAATGATCTTGTTAGTATTATTGGTGGAATAATCAAAGTGGTGCTTGGAGTGCTTGGGATCATTTTCCTCGTTATTATCATTTACGCTGGTTTCCTTTGGATGACGGCCGGTGGTGATGACAAACGGGTC
>JAUPWK010000040.1 GCA_030916555.1 Patescibacteria group bacterium
GGAAATTCACGGAGTGGTTGGTTTGACGCCATCATTCATTTCTCGACTCCTGACTTTTGTTGGACCAATTACTGTTGAGGGTCAAACGTTTACCGATGAAAATATCGCTGACCTGCTTGAATATCAGGTTGAAAAAGGATTTGAAGCGAACGGCATTCCACTTGAGCAGCGTAAGGAAATTGTAAGTACTCTTACGGACGAACTAGTTGAGAAATTATTGGATCTACCGCCGTCATCATGGCCGGGTTTGTTTAAAATTTTGCATGAAGGTTTTGATGAAAAGGAGTTTGCGCTCATGAGTTTTGATGACAAGACGCAGACCGCGCTTGAGGATAACAATTGGGCAGGGACTTTAAATGCAGCTTCAGCTGATGATGTTCTCATGGTTGTGGACGCAAATATGGCCGCACTGAAGACTGATCCTGTGGTTGATCGTGAAGTCACGTATTCAATTGTGAAGCACGGGACGGGGTATAGAGCTACAACGAATATTAAATATATTCACCACGGGGGATTTGATTGGAAGACAACGCGATACCGTACGTATACTCGTTTGTACGTACCGTCCGGCTCTACTTTGATATCTTCAAGCGGAAGCTTGAGAGACGATAAGACACGCAATCCAGGCTTGGTTCCTGGGCAGATAACGGTTGAGAATGAGTTTGGAATGACGAGTTTTGGTGGTTTTATTGCTATTGAGCCCGGACAGTCAGGAACTTTAAGTTTTACCTATGACCTGCCTTCAAGTGTTGTAAGTGCTATTGATCGTGGAGATTATCGATTGTTAGCCATAAAGCAGTTGGGGGCAGGGGATAACCTTTTGACCCTCAACTTAGACTTTGATACGACGGTGACGTCGGCTGAACCTGGAGAAGAGGTTGAAAACTTTGGTGATAATCGCTACCAAGTGACAACTGAGCTGAATACCGATAAACTCTTTACGGTACACACGAGATAATCGGCAGGTGTTGAAATTGACGGCTCGCTGTTCATTGGTGCTGCCTGTGCGCGACCAGTGCAGTGAACTGTCGAGTTTTGGTAGCGCCTATGTTTAGCAAAAAAATCGGGATTGATTTGGGTACGACAACCGTACTCGTTTATGTTCCCAAACGAGGGATCATTATTAATGAGCCCTCAGTGGTGGCTGTTTCTAAATTAGATAAGACAGTGTTAGCGGTGGGAAAGGAGGCTAAAGACATGTTGGGCCGCACGCCGGATACTATTGTGGCTCGGAGACCGCTTAAAGATGGTGTCATCGCAGATTACAGAACGACAGAGGCGATGTTGCGTTATTTTATTAATAAAGCTTTGGGTGGTGTTCGTGTTTTTCGTCCAGAAGTCATGATTGCAGTCCCGGGTGGAATCACCTCAACTGAACGTCGAGCCGTAATTGATGCCGCTTTGTCTGCAGGAGCTAAGGCGGCGTACATCATTAAGCAGCCAATCGTAGCGGCTATTGGAGCCAATATTCCAATCGGGAGTCCGAATGGACACATGATTGTGGAAATTGGTGGAGGAACAAGTGAAATGGCGGTTATCTCCCTGGGTGGCATTGTGGCTTCTACCTCTGTGCGTATTGGTGGGGTGAAACTTGATTACGCCATCATGGAATTCGTTCGCCGTACCTACAACTTAGCCATTGGTGAGCGAACCGCAGAAGATATTAAGATCAAATGTGGGTCGGCTATGTATCTTACGGAGAAGCTTCGTATGGATGTGAAGGGCCGTGACATGATCACGGGTCTGCCAAAGATCATTGAAGTAACAAGTGATGATGTCACAGAGGCAATCCAACCTTTGCTTGAGGGTATCATCACCGCTCTGAAGGAGGTGCTAAACCAAACCCCGCCAGAATTATCCGCCGACGTCATGGATAAGGGAATCGTGATTTCTGGGGGTTCGAGCCAATTGCGTAATCTCGATCGCTTAATCGCGGAAGCCACGAGCGTCCCTACCTACATGGCTGAAGACCCTCAGCTTTGCGTGGCTCGTGGTACGGGTTTAGCCCTTGAAAATCTTGAAGCTTACAAGCGGAGTTTGTTCAGCAACTAATCGCTCACCTATGATCACCTACGGTATCGACGGTACGGCGTTACTACTCCCTCACCCGACGGGTGTGGAGCGTTACGTTGCTAACGTGTTGCAATCAATGATGAAAATGCCACTCACTCTTTCCGAAGAGCGAGTGGTTTTGTATGCGCCAAAACCCAAGCCTGATTCATTGGTGTTGCCGGAGGGGTGGTCATGGAAGGAGCTTGGCTTTTGGCTGCCAAAAGGTTGGACGCATATTCGTTTGAGTGCCGAGTTGCTCGCTCATCCGCCGGATGTGTTTTTTAATCCCGCCCATGAGATCCCGTATTTGCATCGACGAGCCAAGGTGGTCACCACGGTACATGATGTAGTTTTTCGTCACGCACCAGCAGCTTATCCAGCCGCAAATTTGCGCCGTCAGGAGTGGGCGGTAAAGCGGATTGTGAAGCAAGCTGAAGCTATGCTGGCAGTTTCTGAAGCTACAAAGAAGGACTTGATTCAGATGTATAAAGTACCTGCTGAAAAAATAACAGTGACGCATTTAGCGCCAGGTGGTTTGGGGGACGCGGTTTCGGACGCGGCGAATACGCTCAGAAAATATGCGCTAACCCCAGGCATGTACATGATGTATGTGAGTAGGATTGAAGCTAAGAAGAATCCTCAAACGCTCATCCGGGCTTTTATAGAGCTTCGTCGTCGTTACGGTGTAGGACATCCACTCAAGCTCGTGCTTGTTGGCGATCCTGGTTTTGGTGGTGAAGATGCAAAACGTTTGGCACAGACCTCAAATTGTAAGGACGATATTCTATTCCTTGGGTATGTGCCTGATGCTGAGGTAAAAGGCTTACTTGAAAATGCTTTGTGCTTTGCCTTTCCTTCACTTGGCGAGGGTTTTGGTATCCCAGTACTTGAGGCTATGGTTTGTGGCGCTCCAGCGGTAGTGAGCGATCTCCCCGTACTTCATGAAGTAGCAGGCGAGGCCGCGTTGTTTGTGCCTCCACTTGATGTTGCAAGGTGGACGGTGGCGCTTGATACTATGCTGATTGATCAAAAACGCCGGGCTGAATTAGTGGCATTGGGCAAGGAGCGGGTGAAACAATTCACTTGGGACAAAACGGCCGCTACTACGTGGTCGGTGCTTCGCGCTACAGCACATGAATAGCTATGCAGGCAGACTTGCAGCGCGAACTTGAGCAGTTGGGTTTTACGGAACGTCAAGCGTGTATTTATATTACCCTCCTTCGTTTTGGCAAAAGTGGCGCGCAACAATTAGCTCTCGCTTCCGGTGTTCCACGCGCTTCTTGTTATGATACTTTGGAGCAATTAAGTAAGCAGGGGCTTGTTCGGGCAGTGGAAGAATCCGGACAGCAGATGTTTGTTACCGAGCCGCCAGAGCGTATTAACCTCATGCTTGCGCTGCAGCTTGAGGAAGTACAGGCGCGTCGCCGTCGGGCTGAGCTATTTTTACCCCAACTCTCAGCGCTTACGGGGGACGGAACTGCCAAGCCACGCTTTCGAATTATTAATGACGCAGAAGAGTTGCGAATGCTGCATGAAGAGTATGCGGATTTAGATAAGCCTATTTTGCAGATTGTGGGCTATGACGCGTTTCTTGAACTTCACCGAGAATCAGTGGTTCAAGAGCACGCTGAACGCTTGCAGGAGAAGCGTTCGAAGGGTCGGGCTATTTTAGTTACTGATTCCTTAGTGGATGCTCCTGCGGGATCGGGCTTTGAGGTGCGTTGTGTGCCGGCGGCTATGATGGATGTGCAGGGAGAAATGACCGTATGTGAAGATCATGTGCTTATGTTTGCGTATACAAAAAACGTTACCGCGATTGAGATTATTTCTCCTGCTATTGCAAGCACCTGTCGGGCCACACTTGAATTAGCTTGGCAACGGGCGGGGGAGATTGAAAAATTACTTCAATAAATCAAAAACTCACCGGCCAGAGGCGGTGAGTTAGGGGGGGTGGGAGCTTGCTCAGATCGAGGCCGAGGTCTCTTGGCTGAGCTTGTCCCATTCAGGCCGGTCGATCTCGTCCAGGTAAGCGGGCGGGACCGGCTTGAATACACCGTTCTTCATGTCGATTTCGGCTTGCTCGCAAGCAAGCACGAAATCGATCATCTCCTGCGTGATCGTGGGATCACAGAGGAGGTCGTCGATGTCGATCCGCTTGATCACGAGCACCACGCGTCCGGCAGGCGCCAGGCGCCGCGGTGGTCGTGGGGACGCTTGGCGCCCCGGCGACCCTCACGGATCGCGCACTTGTTTCCGGGCTTCTTCCGCACACGTTCCCGGCACCTGCCGGAACTTCTCTGCGTTCCCGTGCGCCGGTGGTACACCCTCTCCGCGACGCACTCGTTGTGCTTGCTGCCCGCGTGCCTGAGCTCGCGGTTGGTGGGGTTGTGGTCGATCTCCCAGCGGTCGAGCTCGCGCCCCTCCTGGAGGAGCCGCAAGCGGTCCTCCTCGTCGGGGTCGAACCAGGGGTCGAGATCCTCCTCGATCTCGTTGTCCGGGGCCAGTTCCACTTCTCCGTGATAGATCACGGTTCCTCCTTGGGGTGAGCGGTTAAAGGTACCAATCTGAGGTTCAGGGGCTATATCGTAATTGACTATTGAACCAACTGCAAACTCAGATTGCTATCTTCAACCTTGTGCTTCTTGCAAATAAACGTCTTTATATTTTCCGAGACGAGGCGCGGGGAAGATTTTTCTGAGGCGTATGTAACCATACGGTGAAGAAAAATCGGGGCCCCGCAACAAAGTATCGGGAAATATAAAGCGTTTATTCTCAAGGCTTCGGAAAGAAGGGGCTCAGTGATCAGCCGAAGTTGATATGAGCCGTGATGCGGCGCGGTGCCAAGAGTCAGCCGGAGCCAAGTCCGGTACCCCCGCACCGATCGGGGGGCTGGTGATGCCAACCCCGTCCGACCATCTCTCCTCCCCGAAGCTTTGAGAATAAACAAGGGAGTAATTTTTGAAGCAACCGAATAGGATAACAGAAAATTGCTCTTTTGTCAAGTCAAAAAGGCAATTTATTGCCTAATTTTAGCCAAATAATACTCATTCCAAAGCTGAGGGTAATTGGACTGTATTGCAGGGGGCCTGCGTGTTATACTTTTTCTAACTATGGCGTTTGCGGATTTGATTGGTCATGAACAACAAACAGCCTATTTTACAAGGGTTTTAGAGCAAGGAACGATTGCTCATGCTTATGTATTGTTTGGGCCAGAAGGAGTTGGAAAACGGGCGTTGGCAGAGCGTGTAATCGCGGCCTTTTTGGGTGCAGAGCTGAGCCGTTTGGCGGCTCATCCTGATGTGATTATGATTGCACGCCCCGTGGATGAAAAAACTGGCGAAAAAAAGCGTCAAATCCCGCTTGAATATGTGCGTGCCGCCTGTGACCGATTGGCGCTTTCTGCAGTTGGAGGTAAGAAAGTCGTACTCATTGAAGACGCGGATACCATGACGGTTCAGGCTCAGAACGCGCTACTAAAGACGCTTGAAGAGCCCTCAGGTAACGCACTCATTGTGCTTTTGGCGGAAGATCGACAGCGTTTGTTGCGTACGATCATGTCTCGTTCTGTTCCGGTGACGTTGTCACGACTCTCTACGGCGGGCATCGCTCAAGCGCTTCGTGATCGAGGTTTTGCGGATAAAGTAGCGGAAGAAGCGGCGAGGCGTTCTGCGGGTAGGCCAGGCGTAGCTCTTAGGCTTGCGGATGCCGATACACTCATGGAGGCAAGAAAGCGAGATGTGGAAATTTCAGCCTTTATTACGGGTGCTCGTCATGAGCGCATGAGAACGATTTCAACGCTCGTGAAGGGCGATGACGCAAAGAGTGCAGATGGTCGAGAGCAATGGTTGCTTGATCTGTGTGAGGCTGTGCACGCCAAATTGCACACAGATGAAGTTGAGGGTGTTCGCTATGTCCCTGGATTAGCGGCTATACTAGAGGCTAGAGAGGCACTCCGCGAAAATGCGAATGCGTCCCTAGCACTGGAGCGTATCGCCTTAGCCTTGCCTTAATATCGCTCAAAATTTATTCAACGTATGTCAAAATCGTTATCGTCATTTGCAGCGGTGAGTCTTCTGATGGTTGTGGGAGCGGGATGTTTGCTCGGAGGCAGTAAGACTCCAACCGCGGCTACAGGTGGGCTGTGGGTGTCTGAAGCTGCGGGAGAGAGCTGGGCCGCGAAGAGCACCCTGCTTTCAGCTGCGGGTAACGCCAGCATTAATGGGTTAGATATTTTAACGATTGAACAAGATCCATCTGATGCATCTGTCATGTATTTGGGCACAAAAACGAGTGGACTTTTTTACACGTTGGACGGCGGGGAGTCGTGGCAGCGTCCAGAAGACAAGGCTGCCAGCTCTGGAACAATCTTAGCTGTTGAGGTAGATCCAAAAAATGTCTGTACCTATTTTGTATTGAAGGCTGATCGTCTTTTGAAAACCACAACGTGCGGCCGCGAGTTCGACAACGAAGCGTATGTGGAAACGAGAGCTGAAGAGGCGCTCACTGCTTTGGCGATTGATTGGTACAACCCAAATACACTTTTACTCGGCACTACACGTGGGGATGTTCTACGTTCGCTTGATGGTGGAGCAACTTGGACGGCCGTTGATCGCGTCGATAGTGACGTGACCACAATTAGCGTGAGTAACGCGGACAGTCGCATTGTGCTCGTGGGAACGAAGTCACGCGGTATTTATCGCACTACGGATGGTGGAACTACCTGGACAGAGATGAAGAAGGAATTTGATGAGTTTGAAAAGGCTAAAAACGTATACAGTTTTTCACAGACCAAAGATGGTTCCCGTTTCCTTATGCGCAGTGGTTACGGACTTATGTACTCTGACGATAGTGGCGCAAGCTGGAACCCGATCGCGCTTGTGACCGACTCTGCAGAGGTTGCGGTTCGTACCGCCGATATCTCACCAACGAACAAAGATGAGATCTATTACGCCACTGATACTACCTTCTACGCCTCTACTTCCGGAGGAAAAGCTTGGAGCACGGCAAATTTGCCAAGTACACGCGCCGCTTCAGTAATTCATGTTGACGCAGGGAATACCGCTCGCTTGTTCCTTGGTGTTGTCGCGCTTGAGAAATAATCCCTTAGATATTAGCGGTTTTTCTCACGTTCACGTGGTAAGTCTGGTTGACGGGGGAGGCGTTGGCCTCTAAACTGCTCGAGTATTGTGATTTTCTCTTATGGCCATTATCAACGAGTATAAACCTGAGTTTGAAAAGGTTCTTGAACATCTCCAACACGAAATTGGAACTCTTCGCACTGGACGGGCAAGTCCGGCGTTGGTTGAGGATTTGGCGGTTGAGGCTTACGGAACCACTCAACCTGTAAAAGCGCTTGGGTCGATGTCGACGCCTGACGCCCGCACGCTTGTAATCGAGCCTTGGGATTCCTCCGTGGTGAAGGCTATTGAGTCGGCTATCATCGCTTCCGGTATCGGTATTTCACCTGTTGTTGATGGTAAAATCATTCGGCTTATCATGCCGATGATGACAGAGGAGAATCGTTTAAAAATGGTAAAGGTGATGGGTGGACACCTGGAAGATGCACGCGTGCAAATTCGTAAGGTCCGAGAAGAGGCCAAAAAGAAAATCGAAAAGCAGACTGGTGTTGGTCAGGATGATATCCGCAACGAACTTGAGCAGCTCGATAAGATCGTCAAGGAATACGTAGTAAAAATTGATGACATGGGCGACAAGAAGGAAAAAGAGATCATGACGGTTTAACCTTTAACAAAGACGGCCAGCCAGGCCGTCTTCGTAACACTACATATGGACGTTTCCATGGAGAAGATCGTGACTTTGTGCAAGACGCGTGGTTTTATTTTTCCTGGTTCAGATATTTACGGTGGCTTAGCAAATAGTTGGGATTACGGTCCGCTTGGCGTTGAGCTCAAGAACAATATTAAACAGGCCTGGTGGAAAAAGTTCGTTACCTCACGCCTCGACATGGTGGGTATTGACGCTGCGCTATTAATGAATCCCAAGGTTTGGGAAGCATCTGGTCATTTGGCGACATTTACCGATCCACTCGTTGAGTGCAAGAACTGTCATGAGCGTTATCGTGCCGATCAAATTGACCTTAAGAAAGCCTGTCAGAAGTGCGGCAATAAGGATACGTTTACTGAGCCATCATCGTTCAACCTCATGTTGAAGACCTGGCTTGGTCCAAAGGAAGATGCTACTGCCACTGTGTATTTCCGTCCTGAAACGGCACAGGCCATGTTTGTTGATTTTCCACTCGTCATGACGTCGTCACGAAAGCGTGTGCCATTTGGTATCGCTCAGATTGGTAAGGCCTTCCGTAATGAGATTACTCCTGGAAACTTTATTTTCCGTCAGCGTGAGTTTGAACAGATGGAAATCGAATACTTTATCCATCCAAGTGACTGGGAGAAGCAATTTGAAACTTGGTTGGCCGCCATGCATGAGTGGATCGTGGAGTGTGGTATTACAACTTCTGCCATTCACGATCTTGAAGTGCCAAAAGATGAATTGGCACATTATTCAAAGCGCACCGTTGATATTGAATACGACTTTCCTTTTGGGAAAAAGGAATTATACGGTTTGGCGTATCGTACAGATTTTGATCTTACCAATCACGGCAAGGCTTCAGGTAAGGAGATTCTTTACACTGATCCTGAAACGAATGAGAAATACGTACCGCATGTCATCGAGCCATCATTTGGCGTTGACCGTACGTTGCTCGCAGTGTTGACTTCGGCCTATCATGAGGAGGCTGTTGAAGATGAAACTCGAGTTGTCATGAAGTTTCCCAAGCATTTGGCTCCGGTTAAGGTTGCGGTGCTCCCACTCTCAAAGAAAGATGAGCTTGCGAACGTTGCGTACCCACTTGCTGAGCAGCTCGCTAAACGTTGGCGTACAGACTACGATGAAACACAGTCTATTGGTAAGCGCTATCGCCGTCAGGATGAGATTGGGACACCATTCTGCGTGACGGTTGATTTCGAGACGCTTGAAGATAAAGCGGTAACTGTTCGTGACCGTGACACCATGAAGCAGGAGCGTGTGCCTTTGGCTGAGCTTGAGAATTATCTGTCAAAGCAATTGGGTTGTTAGGTTAGGGTTTTTCACTTTCATCTTTTAACTTTCAATTGTTGTTTATGTCCAAAGTTCACAAGTTGAAAAATGGTGCTCGTGTGCATTTGTTGCCGTCTTCTGGAACGGCTGCCGCCACTTTGCTTGTACTTTTTAAGGTCGGTTCCCGTAATGAGCCCATGAAAGTCTGGGGCGGGTCTCACTTTATTGAGCATTTGATGTTTAAGGGTACGAAAAAGCGTCCAGAAACGATTGACTTAACAAAGGAGTTGGATCGTTATGGCGCGGAGTATAACGCGTACACCGGGAAAGATTTGACTGGTTACTGGGTGAAGATCGCTACCGAACAAATTCCGGTAGCGGTTGATTTGCTGCACGACATGCTCTTCAACTCAAAATTTGAGGCAGCGGAAATGACCCGGGAGAAGAAGGTGATTATTGAGGAAATCAAGATGTATGAGGAGAATCCCATCATGCATCTTGAAGACTTGCTTGAAGAGGCGATGTTTGATGGTCACACACTTGGCCGTAACATCGCCGGAACCGCACAGTCCATGACCGCCATGAAGCGCAACGACGTGATTGCGTATCGGGATGCATATTACGTTCCAGAGAACATGGTCATCACGGTAGCGGGAAATCTTCCCAAGAATATTCTTGAATTGCTGGAAAGATCTTTTGGAAAAGTAAAGCCACGTCCAACGGTTGCGGAGCACGTGAATTTCACAATTGAAGGGGAATGGGATACGCCGCGCGTACGCCTGCAGGAAAAACCTTTGGAACAAATCCAGGTAGCCCTTGGTTTCCCAACGGTTGGCCGCGCCCATAAGGATATGGAGGCGCTTAAATTACTTGGGAGTATTCTTGGCGGCACCATGAGCTCACGCCTGTTTATTGAAGTCCGTGAGAAGCGTGGTCTGTGTTACAACGTGCGCGCCAGCGTGGACGCTTATGAAGATGTGGGTGTTTTGACGGTTCGGGCTGGATTAGATGCGAGCCGCCTAACACTTGCCATGAAGGTAATCGTTGAAGAGTTGAAGAAGATTGCAAAGAAGGGGGTGACGCCGGCAGAGCTCAAAATGGCCAAAGATAACATTAAGGGCGGTACAACATTGCGACTTGAGGATTCATCAAATCTTGCAGAATTTGCTGCCCGCCAAGAGCTCTTTCATGGTACTGTAGAGAGTGCTGAAGATCGTTTGAAGAAATTTGCCGCAGTTAAATTAGCAGATGTTCAACGCGTTGCTCGGGAAGTATTGAATTTTCGTCGCGTTTCTATTGCTGCTATTGGCCCGTACAAGAATGAAGCCGATCTCCTTAAGCATTTTCCAAGTTCCATGATGAAGCAGGAGGGCAAGGCTAAGAAATCAAAGTAGTTTGTAGGACGAAGCGTATGAAATACGTCGTAGCCAACTGGAAGATGAACTTAGGCGTGCGAGAATCGATCGCGCTTGCACGCGGTGTTTTGCGTGCCATTCAGGGCCACGACCAACTTCCGCAAATTGTGGTCTGTCCTTCTGCCACGGCACTGTCTGAAGTGCATAAGCTTTTAACACGTTCGCATGTGTTGCTGGGGGCTCAGAATGCCGGTCCTGATAAATCGGGAGCATTTACGGGCGAAATTGGCTTGAGCCAGCTGGACGAAGTTGGTTGTACATTTGTGATTGTCGGCCATTCTGAGCGACGTGTTCATTTTCATGAAACGGACGCAGTGGTCGCGGAACGACTACGGGCAGTGGTGTCTGCAGGCCTGACTCCCATTTTGTGCGTTGGAGAGCCGAAAGATATCCGCGATAGTGGCAAGGAAACAGCGTACGTGCTTCGTCAATTAAGTTCTGCGCTGGCAGATTTAAAGTTATCGCGCAATCAGAAGCTGCTGGTAGCCTACGAGCCTATTTGGGCGATTGGTAGCGGGACGCCGGCTGCTCTGAAAGATGTGCTCGTGATGCACGAAAGTATCCGTAAATTTTTACAGGAAGATTTACACCTCAGTGATGAGCGTTTTGCGGTTCTCTACGGAGGTTCAATTGAAGGCAAAAATGCGTATCAGTTCCTACGAGAGTCAGAAGTTGATGGGTTGTTGGTTGGGGGAGCGAGCTTGAAAATTAATGAGTTCACAAAAATCTTAGAGGCTGCCTGTGACGTTGTTGAGGCTCAAGCTAGCGTATGATTTTGACGATCGTATTTATTTGTTTACTCGTTCTCGGGATTGTGGTTTTATTGTGGGTGATTTTGCGTAAATTACCCCAGCTTAAGATTATCGATCCCTCAACCTCCAAAGAGGCAAAAACGAAGGGTGTTAAAAATGATATTTTGCGTAAGCGTTTTGAGCGCGTAAGCAGTGAGAAGCTCGCCTCAGTTAAAACGCGCGTTGGAGGTCCGTTTAAATTCATTCAGGATGGTATTCGTAAGACTGCAGCAAGGCTCATGGCTATTGAGCGATCCTATGTGGATAAGCAGAAGGTCGGTGCGCGTCGGAAGCCGAACACACAGGAGTTGCGTCGCATGATTGAGGAAGCGAGAGCGCTTCTTGATGGCGGTAGTTACGATGATGCAGAAAAGAAGCTTGTTGAGGTCTTGAGCATGGACCCCAAGAATGCTGATGCTTATGAGTATATTGGTCGACTATATATTCTCACGAAGAATATTGAAAATGCGAAGGAGGCCTTTAAATATCTTCAGAAGCTGACGCCGCAAAATGCAAGCGTATTAGCAAGCTTGGGGGAGATCGCGAACATTGAAAATGATACAGACGGTGCTTTCACGTATTTTTCGAGAGCCAAGAATATCAGTCCTAACAATCCAAAATATCTTGATTTCTTCATTGAGGCCGCCATTAAGAAGGGTGATGTCATGGAGGCGAATTTGGCTTTAAATCATTTGAAAGAGGTTAATCCCGATAATCAAAAGATCTCGGTTTTTGAAGAACGGATTGAAGAGGTTCGAGCGAAAAAGCACCAAACAAAATAGCCTGGCAATTGCCAGGCTATTTTGTTTACTTGGTTTCTTTGTGTGGGGTGTGTTTGTGACAGGTAGAGCAGTGCTTGCTCAGCTCAAGACGATCCTTGAGGGTCTTCTTGTTCTTGGTTGAACGGTAGTTCATGGCCTTGCAGACCGTGCACTCCAATTTGATCAGTGTTTCCTGGGACATAAGACAATATAAAAATCCTGGGAATCTTAGAATAGATTAGCAGAATTGTCAATAACACGTGAGGAACATAAAACCCCAGCGTTTGCTGGGGATTCATGGAGCCACAGATCGGGATTGAACCGATGACCTCATCCTTACCATGGATGCGCTCTACCAACTGAGCTACTGCGGCGTGGTGGGTCGAGAAGGGTTCGAACCTTCGTAGGCTTGCGCCAGCAGATTTACAGTCTGCCCCGTTTGACCGCTTCGGTATCGACCCTCTTTTTGGAACGGGAGTATTTTGCCTTACTTTTTTAAAAAGTGCAAATGGAGCCGACAGTCGGGCTTGAACCGACGACCTACGGTTTACAAAACCGTTGCTCTACCAGCTGAGCTATGTCGGCAGGCTCACAAATGCCGCGAGAGTGTAGCATTCTTGTGGCGGTGTGGCAAGGGTTTATTTGGAGAGAATTTGGGTAACGACGGGTTGAACAAAAGCGTACCAATCCCCATAGCCGGCAGCGCTTGGATGGAAGAAGTCGGGAGAATAGTATGTTTGAGGGTCTTTCGCGTATGGGTCTTCTGAATGTTTTCGGAGGAGATCGACATAGTGGGTATTGGCCGCGATATTCGCAGCCATGAAGATCTTACGCACTTGTTTTGTGCGTAATGTGAAATACCAGCGCGTTCCAAAAGGGAGGAGCTTTGAAGTTCCAACATTTCCGCTTGTCAGCTGTACGACGTTACTGCTGTGCTGTTGAGCACGTGAAAGCAACTTTGGGATGTCACGTTGAAGATCTGAGAGAGGAGTTCTCCGAACGATATCGTTACCCCCAATTTGAATGAGAATGAGGTCGTAACGTGCATTAGGTGGTAGGTTGCTTAGTTGCATGAGGGCGTCTTGTACTTTGCTCCCACTCACAGCTAAGTTTTCAACGTCAGCGGTTGGGAAATCTTTCGCCAGTCTTCCGGCGATTGATTCGTCTGGCGGAAGTGCCCCTACGCCAACGGCTGAGCTATCACCAATTACAAGAATGGCGTATTCAGGATCGGCTAATCGCCTTTGAAAGGCCGTAGCCTTCTGCGTCTGCTGAATGCCAATAGCTATGAGGCGTTGTGTTTGCATGATATCTATAGCGATAATGAGGACAATTATGGCCAAGATGAGCAAAATAATTTTTGTAGCCATGACCATAGTACATAGAAGAATCGAATATTGGACATTTTACCGCATGCCATGGTAATCTCAAAGCAAATTTGTCATTATTTTATTGATATTTCAGCTTCACAACGTTTTATGAAACGCTTCATTGCTGCGGTCTCGGTGTTCGCGATGTTCTTAAATGTTTTGCCGCTTCAAGCTGCGCATGCAGCTGGTCCGCAGTCCGCATTTTCATTGACGGGCTTCCGTTTGCCACCATCAGTTACCGCCGTTTTTAACGGCGCCCAGCAAGAGGGGGCAGGCTCCTTCCAAAATGGTTTGGTTGGTGCATATGCCGAAGGTATGTGCGTGCCGATGTATGCTGAGGTGAGTAACAACTCAAGCACACCCGCTCTTGAGATGTATTTGAACATTAACTACGATTATTTCCGTGCTGCTACCGGAGTGGTGGGCTATCAGGGGCTTGAGACGTATAGCTTCAATCACGGGATTACGAACCCAAACGTAGCTGACAACTTGGACGATTTTAGCTTTACAGGTGCTGACCTTACATCTGTGACGAGTTTTCCGTTGGTTGGTGGTTCTAGCGTGTCTGCCTTAGTAAATGGGCCATTTTTTGGTGAAGGTGATCCGTTGGTCCCAAGTAATCCAAATCGCTACTATCACATTGTTCTTCAGAACGTGCCTGCAAACGCACAGGTGCTCGTTCCATTTTGTGGTCGCTTGAGTGAGATGGCGGGTCAATACAGCAATGGCGCTGATTTACACATCTCGTTAGCCGAGGATGGTCGTGAGACGGTTTCTGCAAACCCACGTAACTTTACTCGTGACGCTCACGAGACAGCATCTATTCAGGGTATCGTTTATAACGATGCGGACCAAAGTTTGGATTTTAATGAGGATCCCTCCTTCCTTTATTCTGGACACACGGTGCGACTTTACGATGAAAGCTATCAGCTGATCGATAGCATGACGACTGGCGTGACGGATAGCAATACGAACCCATTGTTTTTCTCTGGCAGCGTTTTTCCTGGCCAATATCGTTTTAACAACCTCCCACCGGCTTACTACTATGTATGCGAACAGCCGCCGGCAGGAGCTGGTTGGACGCGCATCTCTCCTGATGGTGCAGACATGGATTTGGATGCGAACGCGCACAGCCTCGATCCCGTCACTTCTTTTGGCATTATCACGATGATTCAGGGTTTTGTGGGTAATGGAACCGAATGGTGTTACGGTATTAACATGACGTCCGTTCTCAACCAGGACTACATGCGCTTTGGTTTGAACTATGAAGAACCAGCCGAACCAACGACTGCCACTTTGACTATCATTAAGCAGGTTGTTGGTAGCAATGAGGAAGTTGGTCATTTCTCCTACAAACTTGACGTAAACCATGCTCCGGGCGCGATTAATACCGTTTTCGTTGACGGTGGTACGCAGGTTGAGCTGACTGCCGGTGACAATTACGAAGTCCGCGAAAATGAAGCTGTTGGTTACATTCAAACGGAGAGCGATGATTGCGAAGGCACGATTGTGGCCGGTCAGGATGTTACTTGCGTCATTACGAATACCTACAATCCAACAGGTACGATCACCGTCTTGAAAGAGCTGCCAAATGATAACGGTGGTACGGAAGCGGTATCTGACTTTATCCTGTACTTGAATGGCGATTCTGTTCAGTCGGGTGTTACAAATACGTTTGCTCCTGGCACATTCACTTTGTCAGAGGCATGGGCAAATAACCATTACAATTATTTCCCAAACACGAATTCTATAGATGAGTGGTACGACGTCACGTATTCCTGCGTTGATGGCAATATCGTGACTACGAGCCCGGTGATTGTTTTGGAGGATGGTCATGATGTTGTGTGCACCATCACGAATGACGACATTGCTCCAGAGGTTACCGTAATCAAGCACGTTGTTGGTGGCGGTCCGCTTGTGGCTTCTGATTTTGACATGAATGTCACTGCCACGAATCCAAGCTCGGCAACCTTCCCAGGTTCTGAGACGGGAACAGTAGTCACCATTAATCCAGGCTCTTTCAGTCTTGACGAGTCGTCAGTGGCTCCAGAGGCTCAAGATTACGTTTCCGACATTCCTGATGAGTGTCTGAACGCCACACTTGGGTTGGGCGATACGTTGACCTGTACGATTACAAATACTTACGCTCCGCTGCCGGTAGATGCCGCAGATGGCTTGCTTCAAGGCGTCCTTTATAAGGATATGAACGGTAACGGTACGTATGACGAGGGTCATCCAAGTCTGCCGTACCGCGTCAATAATGTTGACGTTACTTTGTACGATAGCGCTTTTACAATGGTAAAAACCATGGATTCCGGTGTGGCTACGGTTGATTCCGGTCCAGTAGTGAAGGGTCAGTATCGTTTCCGAGATTTGGAAGCCGGCACATATTATGTGTGTATTCAGGGATTGGATCCAAACGCTTGGGAGCAGACGTCACCTTCGATTGGTTTTGTTGATCCAGTATTATCTGCAAGTACGAATGTAAGTTCAGTTGCTGATCCAAATACGTCTGGTCAGTATTGTTACGAGGTTGAGTTGGCAGAAAGTCAGCACCAGCTTCGGTTGCGTTTTGGCGCTCAACCAGCCACGGTTGTTGTAAATCCTGGCCAGTGCGTTGGCGGTGAATTAGTGCAAAACGGCAGTTTCGAGTCTCCAGTCGTTGATCCTAACGCTTCCCGTGGCGGAACCTGGGATAATTTCGTGGATGGCACTGTCGATTTATTCTGGCGCGTGCTCGGACTTGATGATTCTGCTCCATCTGGTTTAGAGGTTCAGGCTGGTTATGCCGGCTGGACACCATCAAACGGTAACCAGTTTGTTGAGCTAGACGGCGACGAACCAAATATCATTTCGCAAGAACTCGATACCGTTCCAGGAGTTGAGTACACCTTGAGCTTTGATTTCTCTGCTCGACCAGAGACGGTTGCTGCAAATAACGCTGTAGAGGTTTTCTGGGAAGGGGATTCACTTGGAACAATTACTGCAACTACTGACATTCATGGAAATACAGACTGGAGTCAGCACATCTTTACGGTAACCGCTTCAGGCGAGACTGCGACGTTAGCCTTTGCTGATCGTGGTGCTACGGCGGATTCACTTGGATCTTTCGTTGATAACGTAAGCGTTTCTTGTGGCGACGCGCCATCGAACCAGGGCTTGCTCACTTTGGTCTTGAACGTGACGAATGACGATGGGGGCACGGCTCAGGCTTCTGATTTCCACTTCAATTTAGTAGATACACTGGCTACGCAGAGCATCCCGGGAGATGAGACGGGGCTGACCGCTCCAGCTGTCGGCGCATATACTGCATTGCTCGTTGGCGATATGTCTGGGTATGTTGTCGATACATCGGATCCAGACTGCAGTGGGATCATGCCTGTAGGCGCTCACCTGACGTGTACCGTTACGTTGAATGATACTGATGTGGTGAGAATCACCGAACCTGTTACGCCGGTACTTGCG
Source organism: Patescibacteria group bacterium (assembly GCA_030916555.1). Classification (GTDB taxonomy): domain Bacteria; phylum Patescibacteriota; class Patescibacteriia; order UBA9934; family UBA9934; genus JAGORL01. The sequence continues at coordinate 16,911 of JAUPWK010000040.1, forward strand.
TGTGTGGAGGATGCTGGTAATGGTTACTTGATGGCCCATTTTGGCTACGTAAA
>JAUPWK010000041.1 GCA_030916555.1 Patescibacteria group bacterium
ACGGTAAGATTCGTCACAATTACAAATCCGGCAGTTACGGCAATGACTACACCTTCACAGGTAAGGAGTTAGACAGCGAGACCAGCTTGCAATACTTCGGCGCCCGGTACTATTCTGGTATCGCCGGGAGGTTTACGAGTGAGGATCCGGTGTTTTTGGCGCTTGGTAATACGCGTGTAATTGCGAATATATTGGGAGATGACTCCGCGATGCAGTCTTTGTTGTATGACCCTCAGCAGTGGAATAGCTACGCCTATGCAAGAAATAATCCACTAGCAAATAAAGATAACAATGGAAATTACATTGAAACAGTCATTGACCTTATTTCGTTCGCGTTATCTCTCCAGACCGCTTATAGACATCCAACGGTTTGGAATGGAGCGATGTTGGGACTTGACACTAGTGCGTTAGCTTTTCCTGTTCCTGCGGTTGCGGGTTATATCAGGTACGGAAGCCGTATCGAGCGCATAGCCCGCTACTTCGATGAAATAGCTTCAGTATCGAGTTTCTCCAGGGTAGATACAGCTGCACTTTTCGTGAAGAATATCGGTTTTAGTTTTTCTCGCAGAGCATGGTCTGCGGGGAAAGCGGGGGATAGCGTCGCGAGCTTAGTGGGTCATTATGCTAAGCACGCTGATGAAGTTGGAGCGACGAGCGTCGCGGATTACTACAACAAGGCAAATGATTTTATTAGCTCAAATGAAACCAAGGTATTTACTGACCCCTTTGCCGATAATGGAGATATCATTCATTATAATCCGACTACGCGTGAAAAAGCTGTTACCGATGCTAGTGGCACGATTAGATCCTACTATGTCGAGAACAGACACAATATATTAAACGCATACAATTCCATAATTGGTTCAAATTAGTATGGTCAACGAATCTATTTTAAGTAAATACAAAACAATTCCAATTGGAAAAAATAATCTTGATCGCGATATTTTTATCGAGAGAATAGATAATGAATCTGAATTGAAATTCTTTTTGTACAGTGTTTACGGACCACGGGACGAATCATTGACACGTGCAGGGCTTGATTTTATTAAGGAGTTTTACGGACTTGATAAGGTTGCTAACATCATTTTGGACGAGAAGAAACATGGCGTTGATTATCACTTTACCGACAAGAAAGAGATTATAGAATGGTTGCATAAAATCGCGATTTGATGAGTGTGCATTGCCTACCTGGAGACATCGCCAAATTTATACGATCCTTGTAAGCATTATGGCGTACAGGTTGTACGGTGAGGAGTTGTAAATTGGCGAGAATACCGCTATCTTAGTTGGGAGCCAATTTATTTACTGCGTATTTATGTTGACACGTGATGAGTATCAGGCACAGACGGGGATTGCTTCAGCGGAAGAAGCAAAACGGTATTTGGGAAGGCTGAAGGGTGTGTTTGGTTTCATTTTTGTCTATCTGGTGGCAGTAAATCTTGTTCAAACCGTTGCGGATGAGGAGTTTTTGATTGTTTTTTCCTTAGTGTATTTGGTGTGTCTGGCGGGCTTTGTAGCTTATTGTTGGAGAGTTATCAGACTTACAAAAAAAGTGACGCAGGCAAATATTCTGTTTTCAATTTTATTTGCCCCTATTAGTTGGATCTGGTTTTATCCTGAACTTGTAAAACCGCTCAAAATTATTGCGGGGGAGATGGAACCGCCAGAAGCGTTGCCGGTACGCAACTCACGTTTTAACAATGCGCTTAACGCTGCCTGGCAAGATAAGAAGAAAAGGATAGCCATGATTATTGCGGGTGTGTTTGCACTTGTTATCGTTGTGGCTGGAGGCATGTTTTTGTTCACCTCCCCAGACGATTTTCGACGTAGTGAAGCTTATGATTACTCCGTGCCCACGTTAGAGTGGAAGGAGCTTGTGGCTGAACAGGAGGGCGTCACTCTGCGTTTCCCTGCGGAGCCGACTCAGGAATCTTCAAGTGTGTATGATGAAGATTTTGATGCGAATCGAACAACGGTTACGTACGGCGCTCCACTTCGAACCGCAATGTATTACCTTTCGGTGACGGACTACAACACTCCGTATGTGAGTGAGTCGAATCCTGATTTTGATCCGGCATTAGCACTGAGCGATACGCTTGATTTCATTGCAAATGGCGCAACCTTGCTGACACGCGAGGAGAGTGTTGTTGATGGTCATGCGGTACTTGATTATTCCGTGGCGCGTGGAGAAGAGGTGCTGCGGGGAAGAATGGTGTTTAAGGATGACGCGTTGTACGTGCTCATGGTGAATTTCCTCACGACGGATGTTCCAACCGAGGAGGAGTACCAAAAATTTATTACGAGCTTCTCGTTTACCCGATAGTTTATCCGGCACTTCGGGAGGGGTTTTGGGCCGTCATGCCGGGTGTGCCTTGTTTGCCAAAACCGGGGGTTTCTTGTAATCTTTTTGGCATCTATGACCTTATCCAGACAGCGTGCAATTGGACTCATTGTAGCCGTGGTGGTGATTGCGGTAGTGGCATACGGAGCAAGCCTTGCTCTGCGGAATAATGATCCGTATAAGGGCTTGGTAACGGAGCGACCGGTGACCATGGAGGACTCCACCCGAGTTTATTTTGAGGATCGTTTAAAGACCACGCAAGCAGCAATTGCGGCTTTAGAAGCGGCAGGCGAGACGATTGATCTTAACCTGTATTTGAGTGTGGCCTCAGACGCTTATTCGCTTGGTCATTTGGCGATTGCGCGTGAGGCTTTGGAATTGCAGTTGGCAGGTAACTCAATCAATTACGTGGCTTGGAATAATTACGCTCTTGTCCTTGAAGAGATGGGTGATTACGTTCCGGCGGAATCGGCTTTCCAGAAGACGCTTGAAATTGAGTCGGGAATCGAAAAGTATTATGACGATTACGCAAATTTCTTGAAGGTACACTTCCCTGAGCGTCGTGATGATCTTAAGGCTTTATATGAGACGAGTATTGAGGTTGGCGGACAAGGTCTTTGGAACATGAAGGGACTTGGGGATTGGTACGCGGCTGATGGCCAGTGTGATAAGGCGGTGGATCACTATAAAGTCGCAGTGACATTGGATCCAGAAAATCAGGCTTTGAAAGATGACATGATGAGTATCAAGCAAACCTGCGTGGAGCGTGAATAGCTTGGGTGGCATGGGGTGATTGCTGTATACTGAAGCGGTATGTATAAACCGCTTGTTGGTGCCTTTTTGCTCTTGGCTTTGCCACTCTCTGGCGTGCAGGCCAGAACCCCAAATGATGCGTTTTACGGGGATCAATGGTATTTACCAAGGGTTGGTGCCCCAACGGCTTGGGGAATCACCACTGGTCGATCTGATTTGGTGATTGCGGTTTTAGATACCGGGGTAGATTTGAATCACCCGGATTTGGCCAGTAACCTCTGGAAGAATGTCTTGGAGATTCCGGGCAACAATCAAGACGATGACGGTAATGGCTATATTGATGATTACGATGGCTGGGACTTCGTGGATGATGATGAAGGCCCTGAGCCACAGGCAGCGGCTATTCCTGATGCTGGCGCAATTGCTCACGGAACGTTGATCGCAGGATTAATTGGAGCACAGTCAGATAATGAAATTGGGTATACGGGCATGATGTGGGAGACGGAGATTATGCCGCTCCGCGTTTTGAATGAGAGCGGAGTTGGAAGTGAAGACGCTACGGCTCAGGCTATTGATTATGCTGTAGCAAATGGCGCCAAGGTGATTAACATGAGTTTTGCGGGTACGGGTTCGGGGTCACGGTTACGTACATCTGTACGTCGTGCGTATGATGCAGGGGTCGTGATTGTGGCGGCTCTTGGCAATGATGCTGCGAATGTTGATCTTACTCCAGTGTATCCGGCCTGCTATCACTCTGAAGTGGATGATTGGGTCCTTGGTGTGACGGCTACAGATGAAAGTGACGCAGAGACCGAATTTACTAACTTTGGTTCAACGTGCGCTGATTTGAGCGCGCCGGGTACAAATATTCTAGGGCTCGATTTTCAGGGGGAAGATCCGGAAGATGCTGAGTATGGAGGCCCTTGGGACGGCACTTCTGCAGCAAGTCCACTTGTGGCAGGAGCGGCTGGTTTATTGCTAGCTCAGTATCCAACACTTACTCCGGCCCAGGTGTTTACAATCTTGAAGTTAGCCGTTGACCCTATTGAAACTACTATTTCTGGAGCGGGAAGTATTGGTGTTGGTCGGCTTAACGTGGCTCAGGCTTTAGCAATTGCGCCATCATTTGTGCAGGGTACGGCTGAGTCGACACCTACTGAAATAAAGCCGGTTTCAGATGAACCAGCAACAACCACTCCTACTGCAGATGAACATTTTGATGACAGTGCGCATTACTCTTTTGTAGCTCTTGGTTCACCGGCCGGAGTTTCGCCTGACGTAAGCGTGTATCGCGCTGATGGTACGCCGTACGCCACGTTTACCGCCTACACAAAAAACTTTTCTGGGGGTGTGCGCGTTGTAGCTGAGGATCTTGATTACGACAGTATCCCGGAGATTA
>JAUPWK010000042.1 GCA_030916555.1 Patescibacteria group bacterium
CGCATATTTTTACACTACATGGAGTGCTTATGGCGCTTGCTAATCTTAACGGCATCCTACACCTCCAACTGTATAACATATTTCAGCGATATAAAGAGGTTTTGCGACGAAATCGTTAAGAAGAGCATGAGGCTGATGAGAATTCGCATCATCATGAGGGATCTTGACCATTATCCAACTTTCCGCTAACCAAGGAATACCATCGAAATCCGCAGACAGCAGGTAACAGTAAGTCCTGCCGAGGAAATCGAATAAACTCAAGGTTTTCTTGGTTTATTCATCCTAATGCGGCCCCAGATGGGGCTCATTTTTATTCACAAGCGATTATGCCAAAAACACGGGCTCAAAAAGCCGAAATTGTGGCTAAAGTCGCCGATCGTCTGAAACGCATGAAGGCAGCTGCCTTCTCGCAAGTTTCTGGCTATACCATGGCAGACGCGGATAAGCTCCGCGCCAAGGCTGCCGAACAGAACGTTGAGGTGTTTATCACCAAGCGTACACTGCTCGCGCTCGCCGCTACGGAAGCAGGAATCGAAGGTGTAGACACAAAGGGTATGGATGGTTCCATCCTGACCGCTGTTGGCTACGCTGACGAAGTATCGGCCGCTAAGCTTCTCAAGGAACTTGCCGTGAGCAAGAAGCTTGAGAACAAGGATAAGCCAGCGACCATGCAATTGGTTGCCGGTATCCTGGAGGGTAAGTTCGTTAACGCGGAAGCTGTGAATCGTTTGGCCGCTTTGCCAACCAAGCAGCAATTGCTCGGACAGTTGGTGGGAACACTCAATGCTCCTGTCTCTGGTTTCGTCAATGTCTTGGCCGGTAATTTGCGCGGTCTTGTAACGGTGCTCGGCGCTATTAAAGAAAAAAAGGTTTAATACTCTGTTATGTCTGAAGAAATGAAGAACGTTGAGGTGCCTGAGAAGTTCAAGTCTCTTGTTGAGACTGTTGAGAAGATGTCTGTTCTTGACCTTGCCGAGTTGGTAAAGGTTTTGGAAGACAAGTTCGGCGTGTCCGCTGCTGCTCCTGCCATGATGATGGCTGCTCCAGCTGCTGGCGCTGCTGCCGCTGAGGAGAAGTCTTCTTTCACGGTTGAGTTGACCGCCGCTGGCGACAACAAGATCAACGTAATCAAGGCTGTTCGCGAGTTGACCGGTCTTGGTTTGAAGGAAGCTAAGGATATCGTTGATGCCGCTCCTAAGGCTGTTAAGGAGAACGCAGGTAAGGCTGAGGCTGAGGACATGAAGGCTAAGCTTGAGGCTGCTGGCGCTAAGGTGACCTTGAAGTAACCTTTCGTACTGTTCACAAAACACCGTCCGCATGGGCGGTGTTTTGTTATACTGATCATAGATTCTTAATGACTCATTTATGGACCATGCATGTACCCATTGTGGGGAGGGTTGTCAGGGTTGTCAGAACTGTATGGCTGAACAAAGCTGTATGTGCTGCGGAACAAAGGAGGAGACGGCCTGTCAGACGTGCCATAAGGCCATGTCAGCCTGTACCTGTAGCGCTTAGTCGAACAAATAAAAATAAACCCTCCGTGGGGGGTTTATTTTTATTTGTTTATTTAATGAGATGCTGTGGCGTGAATTCAAGTGCCTGAGTGGCGGTGATGACCGTGATCTTACTTGTAGCCTCTTCGACGATGAAGCCAATAGCGTTATTAAAGGCGTCGGCGACGTATTGGGCTTGAATCGCACCAGTGTCCTTCACGAGAACGAGCACACGCTTTTCTGATGGATCGAGAACGTACAGATACTTTGATTCGGCCGATGTCCAGATATCGGAGGGCTGAGCAAGCGGAGGATCGATGGTCGCTGTTTGCCAATCCTGCTCTCTGCCGCTAGTGAATTTTACAATATCATTCGCAAGAAGTACGTAGACGTTTGAATCAATTGTAAGTGCCCGTGCAGAGGTAAGATCAGTATCGTGGGCGGTAATCCAGGCAGTACCACCTTCAAAATTAGGTGCCTGTTGCCGCATCTTTACGATTTGCTGGCTGGCTCCGGTGAGTGCGTACAGTGTGTCATTATAAATAGTAATATCCTCAACGCTCGCCATTCCGTTGGTGCCACTTGTGATGGTATTGAATGTGAGGTTTGTTAGATCGGCTTTTGCAAGTTGTTGCGTGGCATCCACGGTGAGCGCGTCGCTTCCAAGTGTGGTTGAGGCTTTTACGCGTGAAATAGGACCGGCGACCAGCTCTTGTTTGAGCCAGGCATGATTTAGAGCATCAAGTCGGTAGACGTTTAAGTTATCTGCAACTGTGACGATGCCGTTAATAGTGCCCGTGGCGGTAAGTATGGATCCCGTCGCGTCCACGGTGCGTAGATCTGCGATGACGGTGGGTTCAACCATGGTAATGCCACGGATTTTGGCCTGTAAAACAGCGATTTCTTTTGCGAGTTGGTCTATTTCGGTGCTGTGATCATTGGTATCTCTTGGAAGCATTTCAAGGGCTGTAGCAGCCTGTTCCATGGATTTTTGCGCCTCAACATTGTTTCTGTAGATGAGACTAGCATCAGCAGCAAGCATGTCATTTCTGATGGCCTGTACGGAGCTTGCAAAGGCTGTTTCAGCTTTTTCTTTTTCAGATTCGCCGCCACGAAGGAAGAGTACACCGCCAAACAGAACCATGACGAGCATGAAGCCAAAGAGGGCTAGTTTTTTTGGCGCCGTGAGTTCGGTTAAGAGTGACCTGGCAGCATTCGTCATGCCCGGTTTTCCGGAGTGGGTGCGGGCCCTTCCTACGCCATGACGCATGGCCTTGGTGGTTCTTCGGTCAGCGAGCCGGTCTTTGACGGTTCTGCTCATTTTAACGAAGACCATGGCTAGAAATGATGCAAGCCCTGAAAAAGCTCTAACGGCCAGCCCAAGAGCGCGCTTAAGGGTTGTCTGGACGCCGCGCATCCCAGGACTCGCGAGCTGTTTGCTTAATCCTGAAGCTACCTCCTTTACGGTATTAACGAGGTCGGGTTGTTGGTCGCCAAGCACGCCTGCGGTACGTTCTTTGGTGTTTTCAAGTTCTTGAAGTGAATTAATCGGGTTTGATTTGCGGATGATGCCGGATTTCTCCTCTTCCATGGCATGAAAGGCAATGCCACCAAAATGATCCGTGGTAGGCAGATATTGTCGAATGCGTTGAAGAGCACCGGCAGGTGGGAGCGTCACCAAAATATCCTGAAGCTCATTCATGCTCAGGATTTGATGCGAAATTGGGGTAGCGAGATAAAAAATATCACCCGGATGAAGCTCGCCATCGAGTACTGCGACGAGTGGTTTATCCCAAGTATTTTGCTCTCCATCTTGGAACTGAGCATCAAGCTCATAAATGACATAGCGCCGTTCGGCGGTTTTGTGGAGGAAGATCGCCTTGAGCTTGCCAATTCCAGATAAGAATATTTGCCCCCGTGAAAGTACGCCAATTACTGCATCAAAACGATCGATGTTTAAATTTGAGTCTTTGGCGGCACGTGTCAAGTCTCGGTTTACGCGACTCAGACCTTGTTCAAAGCGGCGGACAACGTTAGTATCTTCAGCTAAATCCGCAGCAAGATGCTCAAGATGGCTACGCAGAATATGGGCTACGCGTTCGCGTTCACTTTCGTCTTTGTGCTCTAAAGTAAATAGACCAAAAACCCAACCCTTACTGTGTGGAAGGGTGTGGAGGACCGTGCGGACATCTCGCTCCCCCCGATTGGGCGGGATAACGAGATCTGCCGATTTGATAACGAGGTGCTGGCTCATGGCGGTTGCTCTTTCCTCCCGTTTGCTATTACAGTATACCTAAATGGAGGTACACACAAAAGATGGTTAAGTGTTCCTCGGTACATTTATGGATAATGAGCAAATAGAACAGACAAATAGCCCAGAAATACTGGTAGAACCCGTAGTAGAAGAGACTCCGGTTGCAGGTGGGGAAGACTCGGTCTTTCGGATTGAGCAGTTATTCGGTTCACGTACGCGAGCACGGCTACTTGGGCTTTTTCTTGAGAATAGCCAAAGAGCCTTCTTTGTACGAGAGTTGGCACGACGGATTGATGCACAGTTGAATTCGGTTAGAAGAGAGCTGAAGAATTTGGTGGATATTGGAATTGTTCTTGAAGTGGATGGGGAAGAGGCGCAGATAGATGAGAAAGATGAGGAGGGAGGTAAGGCGGATAATCGTCGTTTCTACCAAGCCAATAAAGACTTTCCGATTTTTGAAGATCTTCGTGGGGTGATGAAGAAGGTAGCCGTGCTCATGAACCATACGCTCATCCAGGAATTGGCCAAACATGGAAAATTGGACCTGCTCATTCTAACGGGAAGCTTTACTGATTCTCCAAACATTCAAACCGATATTTTAGTTGTAGGCACCCTTAAGGAAGAGGGTTTACAAAAATCGATTGCAGAATTTGAGCGCGAGATCGGCCGCGAGGTAAACTATACCTATATGCCTCGTGAAGAGTTTGAGTATCGTCGGGACGTTGGGGATCGATTTTTGGCCGGAATTCTTCAGGCGAAGCGAGTTGTGCTTACGGATAATATCGGCAAGGTATGATGGTATACGTAAATGGTCAGGATATCGCGCGACTTGTTGTTGGCTTGTTGGATGCCACAGGTGAGTGGGTGGTGGCGCCGGAAGAAAAGGCGGCACGTCCTGAGGCGTATTTAGCGGTACTTGATGCATTTTTGTTGGAGCATCAGGTAACACGATCCGAGATTAATGCTTTCGCGTTAGTTAAAGGTCCGGGTTCTGCGACGTCTTTGCGAGCCGCACATGCTTGCGTGAATACTCTGGCATTTGCGCTTGGTGGTGAGGTTGTGTCATTTGAGAAAGCGGCTGATGAAAGAGACGCTGACATGCGAAGCCGCATTTCTGAACATAAAGGACATACGTTTGCCTTGCCCACCTACGCACATACTCCGAACATCACACAAACGAATCGCGACGTCTTAAAGCGAAAAATTGTTTAGCATGCCTCAGGTTATTGGACAGTATGGACGACATCGCATCCTGGAAATAATTCCAGGTTTGTTGAGCTGGGGAATTCTCACAACAGCCATTGTTTTATCTTTTGTTGCGCCAACTGCAGCGGTCGTCTTCATCATTGTATTTGATCTGTATTGGATGCTGCGTGTATTTTATTTTATTATCCATGTTCTTGCTTCCTACAGTCAGTATAAAAAGTATTTAGGTATTGAGTGGTATCAAAAACTTACTACTTTGCCAGGGTGGGATGAGGTGTATCACCTTGTTTTTCTTCCGACGTATCAAGAAGAACTACCAATTCTTGAAGAAGCAATGGAATCGTTGTTGCGTGCTCAGTATCGAAAAGATCGGATTATTGTAGTTCTCGGGGGAGAGGAGCGAGATAAACGCAACTTTGAAAATTATCGTGAAGATATTGAGAAGCGATACAAACATCATTTTTACGATGTCCTCTTCACCGTGCACCCTAAGGATCTGCCTGGAGAATTGCCCGGTAAGGGGTCAAACATGCGGTACATGGGACATGAAGTACAAAAGTATTTGGCTGATAAAGACATTAATCCAGAGAGAATTATTGTATCTGCATTTGATGTGGATACCATTGCGCATCCGCAGTATTTTGCTTGCCTTGCGTATCAGTTTCTTACCGTACAAAACCCACACCGATCATCGTATCAGCCAATCACTCTGTTCTCCAACAATATTTGGAGTGCTACCGCCCCGGTTCGGGTAGCGGCTTTCGGTACTGTATTTTGGTTGTTTTCCGAATTAGTTCGTCCGGAGCGCATGTGGACGTTTTCATCACATTCCATGTCATGGAAAATGTTGATTGATGTTGGTTTTTGGGAGCCAGATTTAGTGAGCGAAGATTCACGCATTTTTATGCAGGGATTTTTGCATTATGACGGTGACTACCGGGTGACCCCAATTTTCCTCCCTGTGTCTATGGATACGGTAGCTGGGGGAAATTATTGGGAGAGTCTTGTGGCTTTGTATAAGCAACAGCGCCGTTGGGCTTGGGGCGTAGAACACTTCCCATATATGCTCACAAAGTTTAAGGAGCATCCAAACTTGCCTCGCCGTTACAAAATTCGTTATATCTTCAACCACCTTGAAGGTATGTTTACCTGGGCAACGGCGCCATTTTTGATTTTTATTCTTGGTTATTTGCCGTTCATCACCGTTAACGCGGCTGACAGTGCGTTATTTGTAAATTCACCCTACACGCTAGAATTCATGATGCGTGGTGCCACTATTGGAGTTTTTATTACGGGAGCATTAAGTTTTTTCTTATTGCCATCTCGTCCAAGTCGGGCTCCGCGTTGGAATTGGCTTCTCATGCTTTTGCAGTGGACGCTTTTACCTGTAACTTTCATTCTCTTTGGAGCCTTGCCTGCACTCGACGCGCAGACGCGCTTCATGTTGGGGAAGTATCTTGGATTTAACGTTACGAAGAAGATCTCTACCTCCCGCGATTAATGCAACTGTATGCATGTTTCTATTCATGTTCTCACGTGGAACGATCTCCGCTATCTCCCGGATCTGTTTCGCTCGCTTGAGGCCCAGACGTATACAGACGTTTCAATCCGTGTGCTTGATAACGGCAGTACCGACGGCACGCTTGCGTATATTCAGGAGCATCACCCGCAATTTTTAGTGGCCCGGAATGTTAGAAATCTTGGGTTCGCTCCGGGGCATAATCAACTTATGCGCTTTGCATTTGAGCGCTGGGGAGACGTTGATTTGACTGAGAGAGCAATTCTGATCGTGAACGCTGACATGATTTTACATGAACGCATGCTTGAGGAGCTTGTGACTGCATTAAAGACAGACGCTGAACTTGCTGCTGCACAGCCAAAGCTGTTGCGAGCTTTCGCAAACGTTCCTCTTGAAGACGGTACGGAACAGAATGTGCAATCAGACGTGCTTGATACTACAGGGTTAGCCCTGATAAAAACTTGGAGAATGGAGGATCGAGGGGCAGGAGAGGTTGATAAGGGTCAGTACGATAATAAGACGGATATACTCGGAGTGACCGGTACGTGTGCCCTGTGGCGAGCTTCGGCGTTGAAAACTGTAAGCGTTGACGGTGAGCCGTTTGACGGCGATTTTTTTGCTTATCGTGAAGACTGTGACTTGGCGCTTCGTGCTCGTCGTGCCGGCTATAGAGCGAAGTTTATTCCCTCAGCCAAGGCTCACCATTACCGTGGTATGTATGGAGCTGCGAATCGCACGCTTTGGCAACGTATCATTGATCGCCGTAAGCAGCGACCATTCCCCGCGGCACTTTCAACAAGAAATCAACTGTTTTTTCTGGTAAAAAATCTTACTGTAACAGACTTTTTTACGTACGGCATTTGGATTTTGCCAAACGAATTTTTCCGAGTCTGCTACGGTTTTGTACTTGAGCCGCAAACCCGGAGTTTACTGCTAAAAAGCCCGCTATTGTTCATGAAAATGCTGAAGAAACGGAAGCAGGTCTTTGCGATTGTTAAGGAATCGGGTAAGGTGATCCGCGCCTATGTCGGTGCCTGATGTTTCCATTCTCATCGTTCACACTTTTGAACAGCGTTTGATTCGTCAGACGTTGCGTGGAATTCGACGCGCAGCTCCACAGCTGCACGTCGAAATTTTGATTATTGATAATAATCCCGCTGTCGGAATTTCTGACATGCTAAAGCGAGAATTTCCGGAGGTGCGCTATTTTGCAAAACAAAATGAGGGCTTTGGTTCAGCCATGAATGTGGGAATGAAGGCTGCCAAGGGCAAGTACGTTTTGGTCTTCAATCCTGACATTATTATTTCTGCAGGAGCGCTTGAAAAGCTATATACCTACATGGAGCAGCACTCCGATGTCGGTATAGTCGGTCCAAAGCTTTTGAATGCTGATGGGACGCTCCAATATTCTTGTAATCGTTATCACGAGGTACTCGTACCTATTTTGCGCCGTACACCGCTTGGAAGATTGTCGTTCGGAAAACGGAAGGTCGATCATTTCCTTATGAAGGATAGCTCTCATGAGGAGATTATTGAAGTTGACTGGCTCATGGGAAGCTCGTTGTTTACTAGAGCAGAGGCGCTCAAAAAAGTTGGTTATTTTGATGAGCGTTTTTTCATGTATTTTGAAGACACGGATTTATGCTGGAGATTCTGGGAGGCAGGGTACAAGGTCGTCTATAACCCAGAGGCTGTCATGGTACACTATCATCGACGCGCTTCAGCTGACGGCTCGCTTTTTAAGCAGTTGCGTTCGCCATTAACGTGGCACCATATCAGGAGCGCTTATAAGTTTTTCCGGAAACATTCCGGGCAAAAAAATCCGCGTGAACTCGCACAACTTTCTTCAAGCTGAACACCGAGATTTGCACGCGCCTATACTTGCGCCGGTGCATATTTCCAAACCAAAACGACCCGCTTTTCGTCGGTACCTTTTTATACTGGCGTTTTTAGGTTTTTCGATTACAGTTATTTTGACGCTTATTGGTACCGCCTATTTATTAGATGGCGCACTACGTGTGAAGTCCGCGATGAGTGAGGGTGAGACGGCTATGAACGCAGCTGATTTTTCTGCTGCTACCGACGCGCTTGATAAGGCATTGTCAGGTCTGCACGAAATGAAATCAGGTTTCCCTTTTTTAAGTTATTTGAAGCCCATTCCTTGGGTAGGTGAGCAGCTTGGGGGTGCTGAGGCAGTTGTTGATGCGGCACTCGAGACCGTGGAGGTTATCCATACCGGACTTGTCGTTGCTCAGGATGTACTTGCGACTGCTTCGGGTGCTGGTGATCTTGTGCTTGGAGCTGATGGTTCTGGTGTTGCAATTCCGTACGCAGACCTCACCGACGAAGACAAGCGTTTATTGCTCACTGGCTTGGCTTCATCGCTGCCGCAGCTTCGGGACATGCAAGTACGTCTGCGTTTAGCGCAGGCCGATCTTGACCGCTTGGATGAATATCGACTTACGCCGGCGCTGAAGGCGGCTGTTCAGCCGCTTGAGGAGTTGATTCCTGATCTCCTAACAAGTGTCGATGTGCTTGTTCCGTTTGCCGCCATTGCTCCGGAATACGGGGGCATTGGAGAAGACAAACAGTTTTTGGTGCTATTCTTAAATGATACCGAATTGCGGCCGGGAGGTGGCTTTATTGGGGTGTATGGACTCATGGTTATCCGTGATGGTCAGATTAAGAACATGATCACCGAAGACTCATATAGTATCGATGCCTTTGTTCAGGGCAACCCAAATTACCACGTCAACCCGCCACCACCGCTCGTGTCTTATCTGACTCAGCCGGTGTGGTATTTCCGTGATTCTTCTTGGTCGCCAGATTTTGAGCAGACTGCTCGAGACGCAACGCAACTCATGCGTCAGGAAATCGCGTTTGGGGGCCAGCCAGTTCC
>JAUPWK010000043.1 GCA_030916555.1 Patescibacteria group bacterium
GCCAAAAACAAACTCGCAAAACCTAAAGTTGGTCCTCCAACGCAGCGCTATCTTGATATCGCTGAGATCAAAGAAGATGTTGTAATCATGAAAGATGGCACGCTGCGAGCGGTCCTGTTGGTTTCAAGTATTAACTTTGCCCTGAAGAGTGAAGACGAACAGCAAGCTACGGTTCAGGGGTACATGCAGTTTTTGAATAGCCTTGAGCACCCCATTCAGGTGGTGATCCAATCACGACGCATGAATATTGATGGTTACATGGACAATCTCAAGAAACAGGAGGAGACCATCAAGAATGAATTGTTGCGGTCGCAGATTAGGGACTATATGTCGTTCGTGAAGGAGCTTGTTGATCTCGGAGAGATCATGCAGAAGCAATTTTTCGTAGTTATTCCTTTTGACCCAAGCGAAACCGGAGATAAGCGTAAAGGTTTTATTACTCGATTGTCCTCATCGTTATCACCGGCGAAGATTTTGAAACTCAACGCTAAGCAGTTCAATGATCGTAAGGCGACACTCGCACAGCGTGTGGCTAACGTTTCAGCGGGTTTGCAAAGTATGGGACTCCAGACCGCCATGCTTGATACGCAAAGTCTGATTGAGTTGTATTACACCTGCTATAACCCTCAGGTTTTGGATACACAAAAACTTGTCGATATTAATAAGCTTCAAGTCGACAACAAATTTTAAGCTGTATGGCCTTTGATCTCGAACAACTAAAGAAACAGCAGGCCGCAGCTGCTCCTGTCATCAAAAAGCCTTTATCAGAAAAGGAACTGAAGGCTTTAGAGGAAAAGACCACACTTGAAGAAGAGCGTGTTTATAAGCGCGGTACCATTTCGGTTCGTGACTTGATAGCTCCGGCCGCATTTGAGGTTCAGCCAACGCATCTCATGCTCGGAGATGTGTTTGTGCGTACGCTGTTTGTGACCACCTATCCACGCTATGTGGGTATCGGTTGGGGATCGCCGATCATTAACTACAAGGGCACGATTGACGTAGGCATGTTTTTTTACCCAATCAAAGCCGAGGTAATTTTGAAGCAGTTACGTGACAAGGTGGGTGTGCTTGAGGCGCAGATTGTGTCTGATAACGAGACCGGTAAGCCTCGCGATCCAATCCGAGAAACAGCCTTGCGGGACGTTGAACAGCTCCGTGATGATCTCACTCAAGGCATTGAGCACTTTTTCCAATTTACGTTTTACGTAACTATCTACGCCAAAACCAAAGATGAACTGGATAAGCGCACAGAGAATATTGAATCGATTTTTGGAACCAAACTGATTTACTCAAAACGCGGTTTTTACCAAACGGAACAGGGCTTCAACTCAACGTTACCACTTTGCAACGACGAGCTCATGATTACGTTTAACATGAACACCTCGCCGATTGCGTCATCGTTCCCGTTCACCTCTTCTGACGTGACGAGTGATAACGGAATTTTGTACGGGATTAACCGTCACAACAACTCCTTGGTTTTGTTTGATCGATTCTCCATGCAAAACGCCAACGCGGTTGTTTTTGCTACCTCTGGAGCCGGTAAGAGTTACACGGTGAAGCTTGAGATTTTGCGCTCCATGATGATGGGGACGGATGTTATTGTTATCGACCCTGAAATGGAATATCGGCAGCTGACTGACGCTGTTGGCGGTACTTTTGTGAACGTATCGCTCGCCTCGGCAGCTAAGGTGAATCCGTTTGATTTGCCACGGCCAAAGGGAGAAGAGACTTCTGTTGAGGACATTTTGCGAAGCGCCGTGATTACGCTTAAGGGTTTGCTCCGTATCATGATCGGAAAACCAATGGGAGAAACGGGGGTGCTGAGTTTTACGCCGGAAGAAGACAGCATTTTGGATCGCGCGCTCCTTGAGGCCTATGCTAAAAAAGATATCACCGCTGATTTGCCGTCGCTGGCAGAAATCACGGAATATCCAATTCTTGATGATTTGCTTGATGTTCTTGAGGGTATGGAAGGGGCGGCAAATCTTGTAGCGCGTTTACAGAAATTTACGAACGGTACCTTCTCTGGACTTCTCAATTCACCAACTACGGTAGAAATGCGTAACCAGTTGGTGGTATTTTCTGTCCGTGATCTTGAAGATGAGCTGCGTCCAATGGCGATTTACACTATTGTGAACTACATTTGGAACGTGGTCCGATCTGAACGCAAGAAGCGCATTCTGTGTATCGATGAAGCCTGGTGGCTCATGCAAAATCAGGATTCGGCCAAGTTTATTTTTGCCCTTGTGAAGCGTGCGCGTAAATACTATTTGGGAGTTACCACTATCACGCAGGATGTCAACGACTTTTTGTCCTCACAATACGGTCAGGCAATCGTGACTAACTCTTCCATTCAGATGCTTTTGAAGCAGTCTTCCGCTGGAGTTGATGTTGTTGCAAAGACCTTTAATCTTACGGAGAGTGAGAAATATTTGCTGCTTGAAGCTGCGGTGGGAGAGGGAATTTTCTTTGCAGGTCAGAAACATGCTGCCATGAAAGTAGTGGCCTCATATACTGAAGATCAGATCATTACCACCAACCCGCAGCAGTTACTTGAGCAAGAGCGCGCCCGTGAAGAATTCCAGAAGTCGTTAACTTCTGCTTCGGGGCCAGAGAAACCTAACGCCTAAGTATGCCATCTCGAAAAAAAATAGAGGTCATTGTTGCTGTCGTTGTTTTGGTTCTCCTCGCCATCCTCTTGTACTTGGCTACGCGTCAACCTGCGGCTGAGCCTCAGGTGTCTGATCTTCCTCAGGCCCAATCAACGTCACTTCCACCGGTTGACCCTAAGACCGTTCCGGCTCCTGGGGTGGTATCGGCAGGAACGGTTGCCCGAACATTCATAGAGCGTTTTGGAAGCTATTCTTCGGAAACTGACTTCGCAAACGTGGATGACGTCATGAAATTAGCTACGCCAACGTATCAAAGTGAGCTCGATACACTCGTAAATGGTTACCGTCGCCAGTTTGATGCTGAGGCGGGGTATACCGGCGTTTCAACTCAGGTAATTAGCATGAAAACCGTCACTGAGACAGATGCGGCTACGACATTTCTTGTCACCACCCAGCGTGAAGAGGCGGTTGGAACTCCGGGGAATACGACACTTCGCTATCAGGATGCGGAGGTTAATTTGATAAAATCCGGTGATAGCTGGCTTGTAAATGATCTTACCTGGAAATAAGTTATTAAATTACGCACTTGATGCCGTTTTCCCACGGCAGTGTGTTACGTGTGCGACGGAGGGGAGTTTGCTGTGTGCTATCTGTAAGGATTCATGGAGGCA
>JAUPWK010000044.1 GCA_030916555.1 Patescibacteria group bacterium
AGCGTGCTGCCAGCGCCAACGGATGGTGAATCCCTAGCCAAAGCAGCCGATGACTCATGGCACATCACAATCGCTACAGAAGGAACCCCAAATCTATTTCCAGCGCCTGAAACTGATCCAATAACTGAATTTGGCACTGCAACTGAAACTCAAGTCACTGAAACTGACCCAACGACTCTCTCAACTCCAACTTATGACACGACAACAAACACATCTGATTCCCTTAGCAACGATTCTGGAACCGTTACGCAAGGAGTGGCGGAGGATAACGACACTCCAGCTACCGGAACCGAATCCGTTCACTGGATTGTGGCGACTGCGAAACCCGTAACCAACGCTGAAGCCGCTCCATCAAAGCCAAAGAACAGTGCGCCAAAAAGCGGCGATGTAAAAATGACAGTTACCGGCGCAGTCATTGCCCTTCCTGACACCTTTGGTAAGCAAACGATGTTCATTGAGGGTCATGAAATATACTTCAATGCTGCCGACTGGCCAGAGCTAAACCTGGGCGACACCGTGAGCGTCACCGGCACACCAGGAGACAGCAACGGCGCCACGCGAATCAAAATAAAAAATGCTGAAGACATCACGATTACTGGACAAACCGAGACAATGCCCGTTGTCGTGAACGGTGCAACATTCAATCAAGTCACACATGGCACACTCGTGAGCATTCATGGACGCATCGTTGGAAAGTCTAGCGATAAACTCAATCTGCAAACAGATGACGGAACAGCAATCACGGTTGTTGCTTACAAGAAAACGGGCGTGACCTGGAGCAATATCCAAAGTGGCGAAGCAACACTCATCGGAATCGTACGGGTGACGGATGATGGTCGAAAATTGTACGTACGCTCAAACGATGATGTTCAAATCATGAGCACGACTACCAGCGAGTCCGCTCCCCTGCCAAAACCAAAAGCAGGCTCTAGTCCACTTGTGGGTGGAGGACTGCTAACAGGCAGCATCGGCGCCCTTGGCACCTGGTATCTTAGAACGAAAAAAGGCCTCCTCTCTTGGCTGCCTCTCTAATCTCATTATTCTTACTCTTACACACATCACTATGTCCACGAACACAAATGACAAAAAGTCTTGGCTCGATAAGCTTTCAGAACGCTTTGATGCACTCATGACGAAATTTGATATGCCGGAAGATATCCGCCATGAAATTGAGACCTTCATGCTGAGTGTTGCAAAAGAACAGTACCTAACTGGAAATAAGGCCGGCATTTCATGGCTCAGAAAACAGGTCGGTGCCAAGCCGGGCCAGCTCCTTGCGGCGATTGACGCTCCTGCCCAAGCTGCTTAATTTCAATCTTCTTTAATCTAAAACCAGCCTAGTGGGCTGGTTTTAGATTTACATATCAAGGTGACTTTGACGATTTCACATGGCCATGTTACTCTTTTCACCGCATGCGGCGGTAGTTCAGTGGTAGAACATCTCCTTGCCAAGGAGAGGGTCGCCGGTTCGAGCCCGGTCCGCCGCTCCAAAAAACTTCGACTTCGGTCGAGGTTTTTTGTTTGTTCTGTGCTATGATTTGAGTAATTATGCGACATGCGCATGCATTATTAGGCTTGGCGGCCACCCTAGGAATCGGGCTCTTTATAGCGCTCTTTTTCCTGTTGCCAAAACCAAATGAGCTTCATGTTCCAGTCTACTTCAATGTCCACCTACCGCTCGCCGAAGACCGAGACGCACCCTTACCGCCACCGGCACCGGAACCAAAAGCAGTACTCAGCTTCGTTGGTGACATCATGCTTGCCCGTCAGGTTGAACAAACCATCGTTGAAAAGGGCGCCACTTGGCCGTTTGCACAAATCGGCGACCTCTTTCTCGGTTCAGATCTGGTAATCGGCAATTTTGAAGGTACCGTGCGCGAAAAACGAAACATCGAAGTCACAAATCAAATGATTTTTGACACCACTCCAGACAATGTCCCCATACTCGCCGACGCAGGCTTCACGCACCTGTCACTTGCAAATAATCATGCTGATGATTACGGTCAAACTGTCACCGAAGCAACAAGAGAAGCTATCACTCAAGCTGGCATAACACCTTTTGGAGATCCGTTTACTGGTGGAAAATTTATCGCCCGAGAAAACATCAATGGCGTATCCATCTCCATCATTGGTTTTCATGCTTTCGAAGAAACGATTCAAGATATTCTGCCCGCCGTCGAACAAGAACACGCGCAAGGACGTTTTGTAATTGTCTATCCTCATTGGGGCGTTGAATACGCTACCGTAGCTCCAAGTGTTGAGACGTATCCCGCCCAACTTTTTGTAAATGCAGGCGCCGATCTCATCATTGGCGCGCATCCTCACGTCATTCAAAATATAGAGATAGTTGATGGTACCCCAGTTATTTACTCACTGGGCAACTTTCTGTTTGATCAAGACTTCTCAACGAATACAAAACAGGGCTTAACGGTACAGGTAACGGTCACCGAAAACACTGTCGATCTTCATTTCGTGCCAGTACAAATTGAAAACCGCCAAAGCTTCCCTATGGAAACTGAGGCGGCAAATGCACTTCTTACACGACTTGGTTTCCCGGATGGGAACCTAAGCGTTTCCCGCAAGTAACTGAAATTCTGTGAGCGCAGCCCGAAGCCCGGGCTGCTTTCTTTCCCAGGCCTGTGAGACCAACTCTTCCGGCGTCCCCCACTCAACGCGAGAGAACTCCTGATGGTGGTTATCAAGCACAAAGGTAGTGTCCGGATTGACTTGAATCAGGAAGTACTGCTGCTCCTGACCAATATAACCCGTTTCACTCAGTCGCTCCTGAATGTCGGCTGGCCAATCATATTTATACTTCGCTTGTGAACTGCCGATAATCTCGTAATCCTCAGGTTCGAGTCCAATTTCTTCTGACACCTCTCGGATCGCTGCCTGACGTGGCGTTTCACCTGGGTCAATCCCGCCTTGGACGGTTTGCGCTTTTTCATGAGCATCATCAGCTCTCCGACACAGCAAAACTCTCCCCTGCCCATCGGTGACTAAGACTGCTACGTTTGGTCGATAACTTTTTTGCATACAGAATGCGCACAGTTTAGCAGCTCAGCATTGAAAAGAAAAATAACCCTGCCTAAGCAAGATTATTTTTGGTACCGGGAGTGGGACTCGAACCCACGATCCATTTCTGGAAGCAGATCTTAAGTCTGCCGCGTATACCAACTTCGCCATCCCGGCGTAGCTCGCTATTAAATTTATCCAATACTTTGTCGCCGACCTCCGTCGACTTCACCGTATATCTTTATACGGCTCAGTCTTACTCGGTCGGCTCCTCGTCTTGAATAAATTTAATACGCTCGCAACGAAGCGTTCGTAATTGGCGAACGGTAGCATGCCACTTTCTCAGACGAAAATCAATCCCCCGGGGCGTTTTGCTTCTGTTCGGTGTGTAAAGTAAGATACAGACATGATTGAGGAACAGGCACCAATAAAAACTCCTCGTGAAGTAGCTCCCGAAGCAGGTGAAGAGGAACAAAAAATCGAAAACCGTTTGCGCCCCAGCAAATTGGCTGATTTTGTAGGCCAAGACGAGCTTAAGGCGAACCTGGATATCTATATTGAAGCGGCCAAAGGTCGTAATGAACCGCTTGAGCATATTCTCCTGTACGGCAACCCGGGACTTGGCAAAACCACCCTGGCACACATTATCGGTGCAGAAATGGGAGCGAATGTAAAAGTAACAAGTGGCCCAGCCCTCGAACGCGTCGGCGATCTCGCCGCCGTACTTTCAAACCTTACGCATGGCGATATTTTGTTTATCGATGAAATTCATCGCATGAACCACAGTATTGAGGAAGTCCTCTACCCCGCCATGGAAGACTTTGCACTTGATCTCATGGTTGGCAAAGGCCCGTCAGCCCGAACGCTTCGCTTAGCCCTGGAACCGTTTACGATCATTGGAGCAACCACCAGACTCTCCTTGCTCTCCGCCCCACTTCGAGATCGCTTTGGCTCAACGCTTCACCTCAACTTCTACAATGAGGCTGACATGGCAAAAATCGTTATGAGAAGTGCGGATATTCTTGGCATGAGTATTGATCATGAGGCTTCGGTCAATATCGCTAATCGTTCACGTCGTACCCCGCGCATTGCCAATCGTCTCTTGAAACGCGTTCGCGACTACGCCCAAATAAAACATAACGGGCTTGTGAACAAAACTGCCGCGGACGGCGCTTTGGCCATGCTTGCGATTGATGAACTTGGGCTTGATAGCGTTGATCGACACCTGCTCGCGACGATTATTGATAAATTCCAAGGCGGACCAGTAGGACTGGGCACATTAGCTGCCGCCACGCAGGAAGAAATGGAAACAATTGAAGAAGTGTATGAGCCATTTTTACTCCAGCTTGGCTTTTTAGACCGTACACCACGTGGCCGTGTAGCCACACCACGTGCTTACGAACATCTTGGACTCAAAGGCAGTCGGCCAAACCTCCTCTAAAGTGCTACAATGAGGTCAATCTATGACTTCATTCCCGCTTTGGTACTTATTACTCCCGTTTGGGTTTATTTTTGCGCTCACGTTACTCTTCTTTTTCTTTAATCTTTTTCATCTTAACCGATACGCGGTTAAATCTCCGGCCACCAGTTTCGTGATTGGTGTCTATATTTTTACTTTTATCGGCCTAATTGGAGCTATCGGCTTCTATCTTCTGAGCGTAAATTGGCATCGCCAAATCCAACCAAGCGACCTCATTCCTAGCTTCCAGGCACAAAGCCGAATCTAATTCCTATGCTCTGTCTTGATAAGCTTCCCAACAGCGAGCCAAAAGAAACCGTAAAGCTCTTTCTGCGCCGACATTGGATCGATCTGCTTCGTATTTTTGTGTTCAGTGGGGCTATGCTCCTCGTACCCGTAGTCATTGGTGTTGTACTTCAACTCGGTGATGTACAAGTGCTTCATCATCCGCTTTGGAGTGTCGTGGTCATGCTCGCTCTGGCAAGCTATCTCCTCATTGTGCATGCCCTAACACTAACAGAAATCACAGATTACTGGCTGGATGTCTGGATTGTTACAAGCGAACGCGTCATTAACACGGAGCAACAAGGGCTGTTCAATCGCCTCGTCTCTGAAGTGCATCTTGGTCAAATCCAAGATATTACTAGTGAAACCAAAGGGCTTCTTGAAACGTTTCTTACCTATGGCGATGTCTATGTTCAAACCGCTGCAGAAAAAGAACGTTTCCGTTTTAAAAATGTCGACAACCCTGATGATGTAAAAATTACTATCAGCCAACTTGTTAAGCAGTGCAAAACCACCCACGATCACGATCCGAAACTTATTTCACCGGGACTTGGCACGTCCCCAACAAACCCTGACCCTACTGCCAAAGTCTCAATCTAAAGAAAAAACGAGCCACGTGGCTCGTTTTATTATTACTTACTTCCACTTTTTACTAAGATCGACACCGGTATAAAAGTACTTAAGGATGCTGTCCCAAGTCTGACCGTTGTTCGCCATGCACAACGCTCCAGAGGCTGACATACCTACACCGTGGCCCCAGAGTGTCTTGCCCTCATCGCAAGGTACAGCTACGCCCTTTGACCAAGGCACGTCCCCTCCCCAAACTTCACTCCAATCACGTGTACGGCCATCTGATCTTGAAAAATAGGCCGTGATGGCGGTTGCGCCGTTATAGGTAACAATCTGGCCTCGGGTAGCTTCAACTGCTTCAGTGATACGGGGCGTAATTGCCTCCTGACTATAGCCGCGGTACACCTGATCAAGATAGGCATCAACATGGTACCCTTCGGCTTTGTGTTTCGTGGCTCGCTGCCAGTGGTAAAAAGCGTACGTACGTGCCGCAGTGAGTAAGGCCTTTTGGAATTCAAGGTGTGAAATGTTTGAAGTCTCCGCTAACCCACGAAGGTAATATTCCATCTTAAGCTCGTTAATTACCCAGGTGCGTTCATACGTCTCGTTATAGCGGACTTCAAGAACGTTGCGATACGTATTGTTTGCCAATGACGCGCTCCGCGTCTCCCTGGCATCAAAATTCGTAATCGTCATGACTGCGTGATCGGTCTTCGGAACAAAACGCAACGAAGAGCTCGAACGTTGCTTGTCAGCACCGTATACATATCGACCACCTTCATAGGCAGCCCGAACTTTTTCTCCCTTTTTGTAGCTCCCAAGCAGCGCACCGTCTGTGTTTTTGAGATCAAAATCACTTTCGTACGAGGTAATATAAACCTCATTCTCCGTTTCTTCATCAACAATTAAAATACCTACGCGGATAACGGGCTCATCAATATAAGAGGTGGTGTCTTCTTCAACAACAGGTGAATTTAAGGCCGCTGGAGCGCCGCCAGTAACAGTGACCGGAATTTCAACGAAGGCATCTGGAATAGCAATGTCATTAGCAGTCAACTGAAACTTCGCCGTATGCGTACCGTTCGTTTTAGGAGCTGTAAAAACAAACTGCACCACGGCAGTATCCCCAGGCTTTACACTTTGCCCAGTCAAAAGAGCAAGCTGGTTACCGCTCCATGAAGAGTGTGCAAAACTTACACTGCTCGTTGAAGCCAAACTTACATCCGGTGCCTTAATTCCATATGAGGACCAGGTTGTCGTACCTGTATTTTTAAACATGGCCGTAAATGCGATCGTCTTCCCTGCCTTTACCTGTAGACTATTTGCAGTTTGAGTCACAAGTGAAGCCGTGTACCCCGTCGTACTTGATACCGTAGATTCAGGAGTGGTAGTTGAGGTACCGGATGCTGAGGCACTCGATGACTTCTTCACCGTGATATTCAAAGCAAATGCTCCGCCCGGAATCCAGGCCGCATCTTCTGATGCCAAATTAAAGCCTTCTTTATAGGTGCCTTCCGTGCTTGGGGCGTGGATTTGAAAGCTAATCGTACCAGTAGCCATCGGAACAACCGATGCTTCCGACAACCGCTTTACTTGAGATGGCGAGAGCCATGTCCCAGGATCAAAGGAACTTGTTCTATACTTAGGGTCGTAGGTATATAAAGAAATATAGCCGGGACCGTCATTCTTCCAGGTGGTCGTTCCAGTATTTTGGAACGTAACGGTGATATTCTTGCTTTCCCCAGGCGCCATGGTTATGGTGCCACCACCGGTTGTTGATACCCGAGTGGTAGAAAGACTAGCTGCCTCGGCTGTAAATGGTACAGCGGACAACAACAAGATCAACAAAACACCAGCAGAAAGAAGCTTTTTCAATACGTGCAGCATAGGCTCTCCCAGTATAACATTTTTCACATATGTCCGTTGGTCACGCTTTAGCGAAGAACTCAGCACTCCAAATTGGCGGCAAGCTCCTAGGAACCGTCTTTGGGCTCGTCACCTTTTACTTGATGCTCCACTTTTTCAATACCGACGGCTTCGGTCTCTACACCACAGCCATGACCTACGTGACAATTTTTGCCATCATCGTTGATTTCGGTCTAACGCTCACCACCACGCAGATGATCTCTGAAAAAGGTGTAAACGAGTCCAAAATCCTTGGAAATTTAGTGAGCATGCGTATCCTGACCGCTACGATATTCATGTCACTAGCCCCGATTAGCGCCTATTTCATTCCACAATACGCCACCATCATGCACATCATCATGATTGGGTCGGTGACGTATTTTATTTCGGCTATTGCACAAATGTTTCTTGGCGTTTTTCAGAAACGACTTGATGTCTTCATGGTGGTGGTAGCTGAAATTATCAATCGCAGCCTGTCATTGGCCGGGATTATCCTCGTAGGACTGTCTCACGGCAACATAACTCAAGCTTCCGTAGCGTTTCTTCTCGGAATCCTTGTCCAACTCCTCATTGTTGTCATTGCCACAAAGCGACACGTCCAATTCCGACTTGAAATCGATCTGGCTATCTGGCGTGAAATCGTACTCCGCAGTTGGCCAATTGGAATTTCAATTCTGTTCAACCTACTTTATTTAAAGGGCGACATCTTCTTCATGTCGATCTTCCACATTTCTTTCACGGAAATTGGTCAGTATGGATCGGCATATAAGGTAGTAGACGTCATGACCATGATTCCGGTCACCTTCATGGGACTCATGCTCCCCCTTCTTACTACCGCCTGGACACAGAATAAGCTAAGTCAATTTCATTCCCACCTTCAAAATGCCTTTGATTTATTAGCAATCATTGCACTTCCATTTGCTTTTGGCTCAGTTGTGCTCGGTGTCCCGATTATGACCGCTGTCAAAAGCGATCTCATTCTCGCAGGCCAGGTATTGAGCGTACTTGGTCCCTCGGTGGCTATTTTGTACTTTGGCTCACTCTACGGTCATACCGTTGTCGCTATCAATAAGCAAAAAATCATGACCTTCGCGTACGCCATTGTGGCAGCCTTTGCAATTGCTGGATATGTACTGTTTATTCCAAAATACGGCGCTTGGGCTGCGGCCTGGGTAACGCTTGGATCAGAGCTATTCATCGCGATCCTTGCATATCTCGTAGTAGCGACTACCGCGCATGTCAAAACAAATCTCTCTATGTTTATAAAAGCCTTGGCAGCAAGCGCTGTCATGACGGCCGCAATCATCTACATTCCTTCCCCAAACGTATTTTTGACCATGGGCTTTGGAATTGTGGTGTATATAGCAGCACTCATCACTTTTGGTGGACCAAAACCCAAAGATGTACTCCGATTGTTTAAACCAAATCCTGTTCGCGTGCCTGAATCGACACTATAATTTATGTTCTACGTCAGTTTACTGATCCTTGGCTTGTTTGGACTCCTAGCCTGGAAGGATATTAAGGCTGCGCTCACACTTTTGATCGCGCTCTCCCCTGCCTATCTCCTAAGATTCACCCTTGGAGTGCCGAGTACAGTACTTGAGGGCATGATCCTCATCTCGTTTGTTGTCTGGCTTGCACAAAGGCAGGCCAAGCAGATTCACGTCCAAACAATCTTTGGTAAATTTCTTATCCCCGCCTGTCTCCTGCTTCTCGTGTCCGGACTTGGTGTACTCATCGCTCCCGATCACGTGGCTGCGCTTGGAATTTGGAAGGCATATTTCATTGAACCGATACTCGTGTTTGTCATGCTGCGAACGACTTTTACCTCTCAAGCAGATTGGAAACGTGCGCTCAACTGGCTAAGCGTAACGGTTACTGGACTCACTCTGTTTGCGATCTACCAAACCGCTACCGGACTTGGCTTGCCTGTCCCATGGGACGTTGAGCGCCGCGCCACCTCTGTCTTTCCCTACCCGAATGCACTCGGTCTTTGGATCGCCCCAATTGTAAGCGCGCTCCTGGTTCTGGCCGCGAATAAACAGACTCGTACACACGCCCATGTCTTTGCAGCCTTCCTTGGCATCGTCGCAATTACGCTTTCGCAAACAGAAGCTGCGCTTGTTGCGATTCCTGGAGCGCTCGGGGTCACACTTGTCTTTTCGAAGGCGACGTTAAAAACAAAAATTGGTATGTGTGGAGGAGCAATAGTTCTTGCTGCTGTCATCATCGGAGGCGTGCCACACATTCGTGAAAAAGTATTCCTTCAAGACTATTCAGGACACGTACGATTATCGCAATGGAAAGAGACTGTCACCATGCTATCTGATCGACCGCTTTTTGGTGCGGGACTGAACGGCTATCCGGAAATCTTTGCACCGTATCACAATCCAATGCTCTACGAAATTTTTCAGTACCCGCATAATCTGATCCTGAATTTCTGGGTGGAGATGGGCATCTTTGGTGTGCTCGTACTTCTCTTGTTTATCGGCGGAGTTACGCATGTCGCCCGACAGAATCGCGAGAATATTTTTGTACTCGCGGCCTTCGCGGCCCTCCTCACCATGTGCATTCATGGACTGGTTGATGTGCCATTTTTCAAAAACGATCTCGCCGTGCTGACTGCATTCTTTTTAGCAATGCTCTTCACTCCAGCTACAAAATCTTACCCGCGCTCCTAAGCAACATCCGCTCCCATCATCAGTGCGCCTCAGCTCCCCATCCTGAGTGACGGCGAAGGATCCGAGGCCCGACGCCACTATGACTTCCTCGACCTTCGGTCACAAGCCCCTGCCGGAAAGAAACCTTTGCTTACACCGCAGCAGCCTGACGCGGGGCGTACTCCACCGCTTACCGCCGTGAGAGGAAACGATAAAGTTTTGAAAATAAAAGACGGCCGGAATCGAGAGCCGCAGTGAAGAGATTCGCTCTTCACTGCGTTACGATTCCGGCCGCATCCCTGCGTTTGCCTAGCGGCAGGTGCAGGGGAACTCGCCGACGTGCTTGGCACAGACCGCTTCGACGGTCGTGCCATGCGCCTCGGCATTGGCCAGAAGCTCCGGGAGCTTCTCGGCACACGCTGCAGCCGTCGGCGGCAGCGTCACCCCGGCCTTGGCAGCCCTGGCGATGACAGCCTGCTCACCCACCTGCTGGGTGGCAGAGACCATCTTGCCGGTGCCGCCGACGCCCATGCCGAGCGCCAGCGCGAAACCAATGATGAACTTGGTGGCACCAATTGCCGTGCTCGTGTAGATGCTCCCCCGATAGAACCTCTTGCGAAGCTCGGCCGGGATGTAGCGGTGTTCGTCGCTCTTCATGACCGGACGCCAGCCCTTACGCATGGTGTCCAACATGAAGTACAACCACGATGCACCCGAGAGCATCAACGCCTCGGACGGGCGAGCGGTAGTCGGGTCGATCACCATGGCGACGAGACAGCCCAAGGCCGTCACGAGCGCCCAAGCGAGGGACACTGACACCGCCTTGTCCGTGAACCAGGAGATGGGCTCCCGCTCTGCGGGAGGCGTCTTCTTCCGGTCCGGCGCCACCATGTCGAGGAAGCGTCCGACCGTCCCCCCGATCATCCCGGTCCCATCGGTCGGGTCCAAGAAATCGAACAACACGGCAAGCATGTTGAGCGGGATGTCGTAGATCGGCACAATGAACCGAAGTACGATGATCCCGACCATCCCAACCAGGATCCAAGCCGGGTGGGCCCAGAAGATGCCGTAGATGCTCATGAGCATCGACACGACCGCGAGGCCGAGGATGACCACGAGGCCGA
>JAUPWK010000045.1 GCA_030916555.1 Patescibacteria group bacterium
AAACACAATCTCTGATGGACGGGCGCTTATAAGCTCAGCCACACGAACACGAGCCTCGTCGATTGCTTGGCGAGCACGCATGCCAGCAGCATGGATACTTGAAGGATTGGCAAACTCACCCTTTAGAAGGGGTAACATCGCCTTCAAGACCCTAGGGTCAAGCGGCGTAGCGGCGGCATAATCTAAATAGATGCTTGGCATATACCCGAACAAACTACCGTGTTTTCCTACTCCTCGCAACCCGTAAACGTAAACGCAAATAACTGCACGTTCCCTGACGCAGTTTTAAGTTTCAGCGTGCCACGATGATACATCTTGGCGTTGATAAGTGAATACATGCGGTGCTCCTTAAGGGTCACGATAGCTTTGCCATCATTTCCAATCCGCACATCACTCCCTGCAAGATCCGCAGGCACCGGCAAACCGTCCAACTCAACTTCAATAACCGCGGTTCTACCATTACCCGAGCCCATCACCACATTCACCGCAAAAGCACTATATTTTAAAGCGAGAAACTCATTTGCAACTGACAATTTACGACTGTGTTCAACGTACTCAGACGTAATTTTCCAGTGCCCAAATAAATATGGAACGTCATCAAGACGTTCAGAAATATCAGCAAAGGCCTCTTCTGTATCAGGCAAAAACTCTTGATCATTACCGAACTTTCCCTTGAGAAAACCTAAATATGTTTCCGGAGTGGTTCGGTAACACACAGCTCCGCCCTGCTCACCTTCTGGTGGGACGGGTGGGAGGTCCTTAGCGCCAATATCCTTAAGGGCTTTTTGAATTGCAAGCTCTGTTTCCGCATACCCACCCTCTCCAACGTGGTCATATACGATAGCCCCTTCCTTATCGATGAGATATTTGCGGGGCCAATATTCGTTGGCAAAAGCATGCCAGATTTTGTAGTCGGGATCGAGCACTACTGGATACTCAATGCCCGCATCTCGCACGGCCTGCTCAACATTTTTTTCAATTTTTTCAAAAGCAAATTCTGGGGTATGAACACCAATAATGACTAATCCTTTATCCGCATACAGCTTGTGCCAACGGTTGAGCGTAGCTTGTGTGCGAATGCAGTTCACGCAGGAATACGTCCAAAAATCGACTAACACAACTTTGCCACGCATTTTTTTTAGCGTCGTCGGCTCACCTTGTAGCCAAACAGGCTTCCCCGGAAACTCGGGAGCCCGGACACGTGACAGGCGGTGCAAAAACATACGCGAATTATAACCCGTGATAACCTGAAATATCAGACAATAACCGACCGAGTAGAATTCCAAGCAGGGCGGCCCCTAAAGACACCATAAGCATCTCAACTCCACTACGTACTTTTGGAACGCCGGTGAGATTTGCCTTCCAGACACCGAGGAAGAATAGACAGACAACGGTCAATAATACCGCTACCGGCAACGCCCAGGTCAAGGGTAGGAGTATGTAGGGGGCAAGTACTAAAAAGCCACCGGCAACGTAAAATAGACCCATGACGATAGCGGAAAAAATCGGGGTGGAGCTCACGGCCGGCGAAAAACGGTACTCACAACGACGAACCTCCTCAAGCCAAAGCTTTCGCTCCTTACCAAAAGCCGTCATAGCCACCTTGATATCACTCGGTGAGAACCCTTTACGTTCAAAGAGTTCTTTTAACGATTCGTCATCCGTGATGCGCTCAGACAATAGTCGTGACTCGTCTTGCTTAGCGCGCTCACTGTAAAGTTGTGTCGTTGACTTTGAGGACAAATAGCTTCCTGCCGCCATGGAAACCGCCTCAACAAAAACAAGTACGACGCCGGACAATACGACGACGTACTTGTCACCACTCCCAACCGCTACACCGCTCACGGTGCCGAGAGTGGACACAAGGCTATCTTCTAGCCCAAACACGACTTCGCGAATGCTTGAAACAAGCTTTTCGCGTAGTTTCCCTCCTTGCATATACCCAAATTGTAACACGATCAGGCCACCCGACGGTTTTTATCAGCAGAAACGTGTCCACGATCAATTAAATCTTGCCGAGCATCATTATCGGCTGCGATTTTAGCCAAATCTTCGTCAGAGAACTCTTTCCAAATCTCAGTTCGCTTACCGGTAATCTCAGCAAGCGCATCACGAGACTCCCGAAGGGTCTCCATTCGGCCATTCACCATTTGACGCTGCTCTTCAGACACTCCTTCATCGTGTGTACGCACAACAATGCTTGCACAAGCATTCCACTCTTTAACGTAGTCCTGTTCAATTTTTTGCAACTGCTCTGCTGACATTCCGCGCGCCTTATCAACAGAAATAGCCATTAAAACAGGATGCTGTTTAAAATAATCTTCAATGAGTTGACTGGAAGGACTCAATTCTGCGCGCTTGTCTTTATTCTCATTCGGTGCAAATCTTGAAAATTCTCGACCTTCCATAGGAAATAAATTACTTGATACTGAGCAAAGCATACACGATTGAATAAAAATGCTAAACTGTATTTAACTATAGCTATATGCAAATTTCTGACCATTACCGTCCGTTCGAGAAAAAAGTCGTTATCGCCGTCACGAATAATGAACGTGCACGTCTCCTTAAGGCTGAGGGTCGTGAGGTTGATGAAATCGAGATACTTGAAACCGCTGAAATCGCCCCAGTTGAACGCTCAATGTCAAAGCACGGACAAGGTGAGGCGGATTTCGATGCCATGAAAGAACACCGTCTAAAGGAGCTCTACGCGCTCCTTAGTGATCGTCTTCGCGAAATGCTTGATCACGAAGGCTACACGCAAGCTATTGTCTGCGTACCCGAAGTCAATAAAAATACTTTTACCGAAAATCTTGCCCCTGACATGCAGAAAAAGATCGCTGAAGTTATTCCGAAGAACCTTGCCAGCATGGACATTCCGCATATTGTGAGGATTCTACTTGAGGGTTAAACCAAAACACGAGCCTCACGGCTCGTGTTTTTTAATCTGGCAAATATCCTCCCGACTGTAGGCGCCAAAGTTTTTCGTACATGCCGCCTTCACGAATAAGGTCTGTATGCGTTCCGAGCTCCACAAGTTGACCCTGATCAATAACGGCGATTTGATCAGCCATGTACACCGTTGATAAACGGTGAGCGATAATAATCGTCGTACGCTCTTCCATGGCTGACTGGAGGGCTAATTGCAGCTTATGCTCTGTCTCAGAATCAAGAGCGCTTGTTGATTCGTCCAAAATTAAAATTGGAGTATCGGCCAAGAAAATTCGCGCCAAAGCTAAACGCTGACGCTCACCACCCGAAAGCCTTCCACCGCGCTCTCCCACAAGCGTATCGTAACCATCCTTCATGCGCACAATGAATTCGTGGGCCTGCGCCTTCTTACAAGCTGCGATAACTTGCGAACGCGTGGCGCCCGGGGCAGCAAACTTTACATTATTCAAAACGCTGTCATTAAAAAGCACCGTCTCCTGCTGCACAACTCCCACTGCCTTTCTAACATCAGCAACTTTGAGTTCACGTAAATCGCGACCATCAAGAAGAACTTTGCCATCTGAAGGGTCAAGAAAACGGTTAATGAGGCGTACAAAGGTTGATTTTCCACTCCCCGAAGCCCCAACAATTGCCAAACTTGTTCCAGCCCGCACGTGGAGCGACACATCTTTAACTGTCGGCTTTTTTGCAGCCTGATACTGAACACTGACGTGCTCAAATTCAAGTTCTCCAAAAATTTTGCGTGGTGATTTTGCTTTTGGCCCATCAATGACTTTGTTTTCTGCTGACCAATCCTCCTTAATACGCGCAAAAGCAGAACGAATCTCCGTCATCCGGCGTAAAACATCTGCCATCAAAAAATCAAAGGGGGCCAAAATATACCCAACCATGCCAAGGAACGTTACAAGCGTACCAACACTGAGTGTTCCGCGCTGAATAAGCCAAAGGCCCATAATTACAACTGCCATGCGCGCCAACAACCGAACAACGCTGTTACCCAAATCAAGCGCAGTCCAAACCCAGTTTAAAGCCTCCTGACGGGCCGTAATTCGCTCCATGTGACGTGTATGCTCAGCCAGTATGGCCTTCTCAGCCACAAAGGCTTTAATTGGCAGAATGCCTTGAACCGACTCACTTAACATTCGAGATGCCTCATCCCAGGCCTCATTCAATTCATCCTGCTTAGCATCGGCGTATCGGTATGCGATCAATGTAAGCGAGCTCAAAACCGGCACTCCAAGTAAGCTTGTGACCGCCATTCTCCAATCAAGGAGAAGACCAACGCCTAAAAATACCCCGAAAGTGATCAATGTTGGTGTCACGTCGGTAAGTGTTCGAGCAGAAAAGCCCCAAGACGCATCCCAGGCACGATCAAACTTCTTTGAGATCGAACCAAGCGACACACGACCAAATCGCTCAGGATCCCAGCTCAAAATCTTTTCTACTGAACGATGGGCAAAGTCTTTAAGCACGGTGTGCGCAGCTTTCCAGCTCAGCGTCTGACTCAACTCTTTGGTTAAGCTCCCAAACAATGCAGCCGCGCACCACAACCCCACTAACGGCAGAATGAGAGCAAAGATATGACTCGTATCGCCTGCCGCAATCACAATCACGGCGTCAACGATTCGACCATAGATGACCGGCTCAGCGGCCAGAGCCAGTGCGGATACTACAATCAAAAACAGGGACACGACATAATATTTTGTCGTACCTGCAAACGAAGGGCCAAGAATGGCGCGAAATTCGCGCCAACTCAACTTTTCCCCCTTGTCTTCCTCCATAACGCCCTCAGTATAACATTCGCTACTTGTCGCTCGCGGATATTTCTGCTAATCTCCCTTCGTTCTTGTAGGGCCACATGGCGAAGTGGGAACGCTGGGGTCTGCAAAACCTCCATGAGCCGGTTCGATCCCGGCTGTGGCCTCCAAGAACACAAAACCCCACAAATCTTGTGGGGTTTTGTAGATATAAAAACGCGAGTCCGTTTGGACTCGCGTTTTATGTTTACTCGGTATCAGTAACTGCTGCAGTCACAACCTCGGCAGAGGTAATAATCTGTTCAGCCTGATTGATATCGTCACCGTACACAACGAACTTATAGTTCGTGGTGTCCGTTTTTAAGTAATAATCGTAGTTATAACGACCACCAGTCTCACAATCTCCACCATCCTCACACAACTTTACCTTGGAAAAACCGTCACCCATGTCCTCAGCTTCAGAAGGAATCACGCGGCGAGGATCTAGTTGGCTTACCTTGATAAGCAAATTTCCACTCAAATTCGTGTATGAGTCGGGGGATACAGAGGCGTCAGGAGCAATTCCGCCAAGGACAATGGCTTTGGTGGTTGATTGTAGATAAATTTCATTGTCATTGCGCTCAACTTCATCGCTTGGAACTACTGCCTTTGTGCTTGGTGATTGGTATGGAACCGTCATCATCCAGGAGGATGGCAGGTCAAAGGCAAGTAACCACTTGCCCTCCACAACCTTTTGCTCGCCAAGCTTGCCGAGCGACACACAACCAGCACCTACAGCTACAAGTAAACCGAGCACAAGAACTAACTTTTTCATACAATCATTTTGAAACGGGGTGATTTACTACCAGAGTAACATTGGCCAAGGATTTTTTACACTCCCGTATACACATAAATCTTCACTGTTCGACGACCGAACTGTTTTGCGTCAGCAATACTCTCCATCCAAATATCAATATTGTTCGTATAGCGGGCATTCATGCGATCTTCAACCACAAAAATCTCATCGCCATAAATATCTGGGATGGTCACTTGAGTACCAATTGGTAAAAAGTTTGCCGCCAACACACCGTGACGAACATGCGTACCAGAAGCGGTAATAAATGGCGTACTGTCAGTTTGGCCGGGAACACTGTTATACGCAGAAGCGACTACGGTTTTAACATAGTACGGTCCTGACAACTTTGCCTTTGGCAACTGACCAAATGGAACCGTTTGGTTCTGCATAGCAGCCACAACTAAGGCAGCTTCACGGTCCTCAGAGTCCGATGGTGAAGTCGCATCAGCAGTCAACGGCACAATAACGTAACTCAAAACAACGAAAAGTACTGCAATAGCAAAACACTCCACCGGAGAGCGCTTAATAATGCTTGGGATTTGAGTGAAGAGGTTGGTCATAGAATAGAAAAATCTCGGGTACCTCCGAGATTTGTGGGTATAAGTATAGCAAAAATAGTGGTTTTTGTCAATGCGGAAAGGGGCTTTTTTTGCGATTTTCAGCCACATTTAGTATGATTCAGAAGACTATGTATCGCTATTCTCAAGGCCGCCGGGTGCGCTCCATGAACCTTAGTTTTTCTGGCTTGAAACAACGCCTGAAAAACCTCAAAAAAGGCTCAATTATCAAGAATCTCATCTTGCTATGTTTGGCGGGCGGGCTATTTGGCGCCATTGTGCTTCTGGGCTTGTTTGCGTACTACTCTACACAGCTCCCCGATCCGGATAGCATCTTGAACCGAGACGTAGCTCAATCAACCAAAATTTTTGATCGTACCGGAACTCACCTCTTGTATGAGATCGCTCCGGATCAAAAACGTACCCTGGTTACTATTGATAAAATCCCGCTCATTGCCCAACAGGCCACAATCACCGCTGAGGACCGGGCATTTTATGAGCACAATGGCATCAGCTTTAAAGGTATTGCGCGTGCCATGCTTACAAACCTCATTCATCTTGATCCAAA
This sequence comes from Patescibacteria group bacterium, assembly GCA_030916555.1. Lineage (GTDB taxonomy): Bacteria > Patescibacteriota > Patescibacteriia > UBA9934 > UBA9934 > JAGORL01. The sequence goes on from JAUPWK010000045.1 coordinate 6,667, forward strand.
CGGTCAGGGCGCCTCAACAATTACACAGCAATTCATCAAAAAGGCATTCTTAACTGATGATCGCACTTATTCTCGCAAAATTAAGGAGATCATCATTGCGATCGCCCTGGAAAAGAAGTTTGAAAAGGATGAAATCCTGCAGATGTACTTAAACGAGATTCCGTACGGTGGCACAAATTACGGAATTGAGTCGGCATCCCAATCATATTTCAATAAATCCGTGCAAGACGTTACGCTTGCAGAAGCCGCTACACTTGCCGCACTCCCTAATCGCCCATCAACCTTCTTAAACAACCCGGACCTACTTAAAGATCGTCGGGATTGGATTTTGGATGGCATGGTAGAAGAGGGTTATGTTTCACAAGAAGATGCCGACGCCGCCAAAGCCCAGGAAACCCCGGTAACTGTGGCTGTACGCAACATTCAGGCGCCGCACTTTGTCCTTTGGGTGAAAGAACAGCTCGAAGAAAAATACGGAGCCAGAACCACGGAAACCGGTGGACTCAAGGTCATCACCTCTCTTGATTACGATAAACAAAAAATTGCCGAGGAGGCCGTTACAAACGGCTTGGCCGCCAAAGGCGCCACCTATAATTTTAACGACGTCGGCCTAGTATCCATTGATCCAAAAACAGGGCAGGTTTTGGCAATGGTTGGTTCTCCTGATTACTGGAATGACGAATCAGATGGCCAAGTAAACGTGACTCTACGTCAGCTTCAACCTGGATCAAGTATCAAACCAATGGTCTACGCTTCCGCCTTTGAGCGCGGATATACACCAAATACCGTGCTCTGGGATGTTGATACCGTCTTCCCTACCGCAACAGGCAATTACGAGCCACATAACTATGACGGTAACGAGCATGGTTACGTAACCATGCGTAAAGCACTTCAGGGATCCTTAAATATTCCGGCCGTAAAAACTCTCTACTTGGCTGGCATTGATAACGCTCTCGCACTTGGTGATCGCTTAGGCTATACCACGCTCCGAGAAGAATATGTCGGCTTGTCCATGGTGCTTGGAGGGGTACGAGTCACGCCCCTTGAACACACGTCAGCATATGCCACTTTTGCAAACAACGGCGTGAAGCAAGATGTTGTTTCAATAATCAAGGTGGAAGACTCACACGGCGAGGTACTTGAAGAGTGGAAAGCGGAAGATCATCCAGGAACTGAGGCCATGGAAAAAAATATCGCCGCCACACTCTCAAACGTGCTTTCAGATAACGCTGCTCGCTCCTATGTCTTTGGCGCGAATAACTATTTAGTACTGAACGGTCGACCAGCAGCTGCTAAAACCGGTACTACCAACGAATATAAAGACGCTTGGACCATGGGCTATACGCCCTCACTCGCAACTGGGGTTTGGGTCGGAA
>JAUPWK010000046.1 GCA_030916555.1 Patescibacteria group bacterium
TCCTTGTACTGAGCACCAAAACGCTCTTTCAGCTTATCTGCGGTGGTTGGCATAGTTAAAGAAAGTGTACTCCAAGGCCAATTTCGATTCAATTCCGGGCGCTGAATACAAACCCTTTTCTAATTGACAAAAGTCAGATTTTTTGCTATACTCTCACCGCCAGACAGGACTCTTTTTCCCCTGTCGAGGAGGCATTTTGACCCAGACCGACACCAACAAGCAGACCGAGGAGATGAAGCGGGCCAAAGAGCCCCCGCGGCCGCCGCGGCCGCCGCGCGAGCTCATCCACCCCACCGACCACTCCGGCCGGCGCACCGAGCACGACGTCCACGACGACGACCTGCTCTAATCGCAGCTTCGGCTGCGATCCTTCCTCGCGGTGAGAGCATCTTCTCACCGCAACACACAAAACCTCACCTCACGGTGGGGTTTTGTGTTGGTTGACAAAAATGCAGTTTGACACAAAACTAACCGAGCAGGAGGTCACATGTTCTGTATTCTCATCGAACAATTGACCGAAGACAGAGATCTGGGCATTGCACTGTCTACTCTCGAGGTGGGCGACATCTACATCTGCGAGGGTGGTGAAACCATGATTTTTGACATCTTCGACAGCTCGGAGGCGGCTGAGAAGAAGATGCTCGAGCTTGAAACCCAACTGAGAACAGGGGAAAGAATCGAGCTGAGCCCGAACATCAATAACCGTTTTTTCGTCTGGTTCCACGGCCCCGACCAAAATCGAAATTACGTTGCCAAGTTCACCCAAGGCGATCTCCGGCACCGCTCACGTAAAGATGAGGACATCATTCTCATCGGGATCTGCGAGACGCCAGAAGCTGCGTACCAGCTCATCAACACCACCAACTTCAACGATGCTTACGCAGCTGCGCTGCGGCGTAAGATCGCTGAAGCCAAGGCCGATCCGATCCTCACCTGGAGTGACGAGGGCGAAGCCTGACGCACACCCGACGCTAACGTGGGGTGTTTCTTTTGGGATATGTGCCTTTGCGGTTTCTCAAATCTCATCTACACTCTGGACAATCCTATTAATCACCTTACCCGCCTTTGTTATGGTGAATGTACTCAAGCTCGTTGACCCAGATATCGCCAAAACTCTCCAAGGTGAACTTGAGCGCGAGCGTTTTGGCTTAGAGCTCATCCCATCAGAAAATTTTGTGTCCCCGGCCGTACTTGAAGCCCTCGGTTCAGTTGCTACCAATAAGTATGCGGAAGGCTACCCAGGCAAGCGCTACTACGGCGGTTGTGAAGAGGTCGATAAACTCGAGTCATTAGCTATTGAACGAGCCAAGCAATTGTTTGGTGCCGAACACGTAAACGTACAGCCACATTCCGGTGCTCCAGCGAATATCGCCGTATACGCAGCCCTCCTGGAACCGGGAGACACCGTACTTGGCATGGACCTCTCACACGGTGGTCACTTAACACACGGTCACCCGGTAACCGATTCCGCCAAACGCTATAACTTTATTCGTTATAAGACCACAGAAGATGGTCGGATTGACTACGATGCGCTTGAAGCAACTGCGAAGGAATATAAACCAAAACTTATTTTAGTTGGCTACTCCGCCTATTCTCGAGAAATCGATTACGCTCGCGTTAAAAATATTGCGGAAGGTGTTGGCGCTTACGCCATGGCAGACATTGCCCATATCGCCGGACTCATTGCTGCCGGGGAGATGAACAATCCGGTACCACTATTCGATGTTGTCACCACGACCACCCACAAAACCCTCCGTGGACCCCGCGGCGGCATGATTATGTGCAAGGCGGCCCTCGCCAAGCAGATCGACAAAGCCGTCTTCCCCATGCTCCAGGGCGGCCCGCACATGCACACTATCGCGGCTAAGGCCGTAGCCTTTGGTGAAGCGCTCAAGCCCGAATTCAAAGCCTACGGAAAACAGATTAAGTTAAATGCTCGCATACTTGCGGATGAGCTCACCATGCGCGGCTACAAGCTCATGTTTGGTGGCACAGAAAATCACTTGATGCTGATTGATGTCACTCCCAAAAACGCTACCGGCGGAGAAGCGCAACACGCTCTCGACGCCGCCGGTATCACCTGCAATAAAAACATGATTCCAGACGATCCTCGACCACCCATGGATCCGTCCGGCATCCGCCTCGGCACCCCTGCCATTACCACCCGTGGCCTCAAGGAGGCAGACATGAAAAAAGTTGCTGATTGGATTGATCAAGCCATCATGAACAAGTCAGATGAAGCTAAACTCGCCGCCATCAAAGCTGAAGTCGCAGACTTCATGAAAGCGTTTCCGTTGTACCAGGAGTTAAGTTACTTATAGTGTGAAAATAGTTGTCACCGCCGGGCAGTCATGGGTAGATATTGATGCTTTCGCTTGCATCATCGCCTATACCGAGCTACTAAAACTCGAAGGGAAAGAAGCCGAAGCCGTGAATCCCGGCACTTTAAACTCCTCAATCCCCGATTACCTGGCCAAGCTTGGTGAATATCAAACCGAGCCATCGGACATAAATTGCGCAGTTGCCTTGGTCGATATATCCGACCCAAAATACGTGTCGAGTTTTGTAAAACCGGAAAATGTGATCAAGGTATACGATCATCATTTGGGTTTTGAGGATTATTGGGGTCAGCGAATCGGTGACGATGCACACATCGAATTCATCGGTGCCTGTGCAACCTTAGTCTGGGAAGAATATAAAAAGCGAGGCTTAGCCAATGCTATCGGCGCAAACTCAGCCACACTCCTGGCTGCTGCGATCGTTTCGAATACACTGAATTTCAAGGCCTCGATGACGAACAAACGTGATCGAGAAGCTTTCATTGAGCTATCGACCAGAGCGAAATTAACCGAAACTTTTAGCGCCGATTATTTCCGCGCCTGCGAGGCAAGTGTGGTAGCCGACATTTCCTCGGCCTTAAAAAATGACACGAAAGTATGCGACTTCCCGAATCTCGGTGCATCATTGGTTATTGGCCAGTGTGAACTCTGGAAGAGCAAAGACTTTATTCGTGAGCATCGCAATACAATTAGCGAGGCACTCGCCATGACTCCAAATTGGATCCTCACCTCTCCAAGTATCTCCGAAGGAATCAACCACCTTTATACAACTAACGTGAAAATGAAAGACTGGTTCACTCAAGCTATCAGCGCGAACTGGGATGGCGATTTCGGCACCACTGATCGTCTCTATCTCCGCAAAGAAATAATTCCAGCGTTACAAAAACTTTAAACTAGTCTAACGCGTCGCTCCAGGTTAGTGACCCGATGATCGAGTTCAGAAACCTGTGGAAGAATTGAGATATCAAACATTTCCGCAACACCGTGGAGAATTTTGTTTTCCAATCGTAAACTTTCAGCTCGGATCTCATCCCTCATTTCAATTTTTACGTCGCTAAACATCCCCTTCAAGATAGCAATGTCCTGTTTGTCGAACATATGAAAGCTATGACTAATTAATGCTGGGGAGTCAGAACTATTTTATCACGTGGAGATTCTGGCTGTAAATTAGCCACAAATTGCCTTACACGCCACTTTCGGCTACACTAGCCCCAATTATGACGGAAATTCTGAATGGAACCGTGCTTGCGAATAACATTAAACGCAAGACAAAAACACGCATTGCAAAGTTAAAAAACCCACCCGGATTGGCCGTACTTTTGGTAGGAGAAAATCCTGCCTCAACGCTCTATGTCCGCCTCAAAGAAGAAGCGGCGAAAGACGTGGGTATTTACGTTGAAAAAATCACCTATTCTGAGTCTGTCAGTACTTCCGAACTCATTGAGAAAATCGAAAGTTTGAACGCCCGTCCAGACATCCACGGCATCTTGGTTCAGCTCCCCCTTCCCAACCAAGACACCGACGCAGTCATTGCCGCCATTCACCCAGCCAAAGATGTCGACGGCTTTCATCCCGCAAATCGTAAGGCTCTCCTAGACAATGCACCTGTACTTGTACCGCCCGTTGCTCTAGCAATCATGCGACTCATTCAAGCCACACGCCGCACGCTCTCACATCAAACAGCGGTCATAGTTGGAAATAGTGCAATTTTCGCCGAACCGATCATCGAGCTCCTCCGTGAAGCCGGCGTTCCAGCCACGTTCATAACGCGTGATACGCCTGCCTTATCCGCCGTCACGAGAGCTGCAGACATTATCGTTGTGGCGGTGGGCGAAGCTGGGTTCCTTAAACAAGATATGATCAAAGAGGCCGCCATCGTAATTGATGTCGGTACAAACAAAATCGGCGCTAAAACAGTCGGAGACGCTGATCCCGCCCTAGAAGGGCATGTTGGTTTCTTAAGTAAAGTTCCTGGTGGCGTTGGACCGCTCACCGTAGCCTACCTGCTCACCAATGTCCTAAAAGCAATGGAAGCTCAAGAACGTGAAGGTGTGAATACGGACTAAACAATTTCAATCAGCGTTGCTACAATCATCGCCACGAACAACAAAAAAGCCAAAGCTACGAGAGCCTGCGGTAACGCGAGCTCTCGTTTTGGTAACTGAGCCGTCAAACGAGCGCGTTCATAAGCAAGCACGAGTACAATTCCACTCAAACCACCGAGCAAGCCACCCGTTGCCCCAATCACCTGAATAAAATCTCGAGCTCCGAACAGAAATACGCATAACGGAATAACTACCGCTAACCACCAGGATGACAAAAACCGGCCACGAAAATCATACAGCAAGGAATTCATTACCGAATTTCCAACGCTTACAAAGGCCGTGAATACCGTACATAGTCCAATGACAGAAACAAAAATCGACAGCCAAGGACCGGCCACAAAACGTAAACCCTCAACCGCTTGATGAGACGTAAACGGTCCCGTCATGCCGACAATTGCAAGTGTAAAGAGCCCGTACAGTAACGTAACCATCACAACCGATAAAATCAGAGCCGGTCGAATCAATTGCTTGCGGCGTCCGAGTGCATCGCGACTTTCAGGCACGGCGGCAAATCCGCTAAATGCAAAAATCAAAGCTCCAAATGGGAGCAACATTCTCCCGGGGTCACTCGCAGTCAAATATTCCACGTGCAGATGAGGGATCGCAAACAAAGCCAACCCAACAATCATGACAACAAAAAACGGAATAAGCACCGCCTGGAGTCGACGCACAAACAAGCTGCCGCCAATCATAGCCGAAGCTGCAATGAGCCAAAAAGCTAACTGATAATGGAAAAGTGGTCCACCGAGCCATGGATGCAACACGTTAGCAATAAACTGACCGCCCACAATTACGTAGGCAAGCATTGCGCCCCAAAGAGAACCAAAAAATGCCACCGCTGCTACCACCCGACCAACCGGACCAAGCTGATGACCGACCACGGCCACAAAACGAACATGTTCTTTATTTGCAGCTAAAAGGTCAGCAAAAATAAAATAGGTCAGCAGCGCCAAACTCGCTACAATGACAAGTTCAATGAGACCAAAGACATACCCTGCTTCTGAAAAAACAAAGGGTAATCCGAAAATTCCCACCCCGACCACACTCCCAATCAGCGGCCGTGCGCCTTGCCACAACGCCTTTTTTCGATCCTCCATATTGGCCTAGTATACAACACCGCCCTAAGCTCACACATCAGAGTGAAGCCGTCTTTTCGTCCCCAGCCTATCCCCTTCTCCCCCGTACTCGCTTGCGCTAAGATGCTCGTTATATGTCGTCTGGTGGGAGAATTCCTCCACATAATCTTGAGGCCGAACAGTCCCTGCTTGGCGCACTCCTTATTGATCAAGAGGCCATGCTTAAGGTTGGAGACGCGGTCAGACCAGAAGATTTCTACAGAGATTCCTACCGCATTGTATTTGAAACCATGGTAGAAATTTTCGGTCGCCATCAACCGATCGATCTCCTCACCCTCGGAAACCGCCTTGAGGAACGAGGTGTGCTTAAACAAATCGGCGGGCGCACAGCTATCGTTGAGCTGACAAACGTCGTTACTACCTCCGCTCACGTATCTCACTACGCTGAAATTATCTCAAAAAAGGCTGCCCTACGGCGCCTACTCAAAGCTGCGGGAGAAATTACTGAATTAGGCTTTGATGAAAGCCAAGATGTCGATGTTGTTATTGATACTGCAGAACAAAAGCTTTTCAACGTCTCAACCAATTTCATCAAACAAAGCTTTGTACCGCTCAGTTCAATTTTGACCGATGCCTTTGACCGCATTGACGAACTCCATAAAGACAAGGGCAAGTTACGTGGCGTCCCAACTGGCTTCACCGGGGTCGACAACTTGCTCGCCGGACTCCAGCGCTCTGACCTTGTCATTCTCGCCGCCCGTCCGTCTGTTGGTAAAACCTCATTCGCGCTTGATATCATGCGCAGCGTTGCGCTAAAAACCAACCAACCCGTTGGCTTCTTTAGTTTGGAAATGTCAAAGGAACAGCTCGTAGATCGCATGATTTGTGCGGAGGCAAATGTGGATTTGTGGAAACTCCGTACCGGTCGACTTTCTGAACATGATGACGATTTCCCTCGCATCGGCGATGCCCTTGGTCGACTTTCAGAGGCCCCGATTTATATCGATGACTCCCCGGCCGCAAGTATCATGAGCATCAGAACGAAAGCGCGTCGCCTGCAGTCAGAACACGGGCTGTCCATGATCGTCATTGATTACTTGCAGCTCATGGAGGCAAAAAATCAATCCGATAACCGTGTGCAGGAAGTGGCCGAAATCAGCCGTGGCTTAAAACAGATTGCCCGTGAGCTCAATGTGCCAGTACTCGCGCTTGCTCAGCTCTCACGTGCCGTGGAATTAACTAAACCAGCCATTCCACGCCTTGCCCACTTGCGCGATTCCGGATCTATCGAGCAAGATGCTGACGTGGTCATGTTCCTCTACCGCAAAGCTGCGGACAGAAACTATCAACCTGAAGAATTAACGCCGGAAGAGAAGAACAGTGCCGAGGTCCATATTGCCAAGCATCGCAATGGCCCAACCGGGATGGTCAAGCTATACTGGGACGCGGCCAGAGCATCGTTCAAAAACCTGGACACACGCTACCAAGCCCCAGCCGGAGGCAGCGGTAGTCCGGCTCCAGCCACACCTTTCGGCACTCCAAGCACCGCAGCACCTTTGAATTCTGGGCCAAACCCAGACAACATCGGCCTGCCGCCTGGCGTACCACCTAAGGGTTTTCAACCCCGACCCGCACCCGGTTAACTTGGTTGATCGGCAGATACGGCAGAGACTTGGTTAAAATGGTGGTTGCAACAACCAACTTAACCACATTGACCAAAGAAGCGTCAGCGACTGATTAATCGTTACTTAATGAATATGTTCAACAAGCTCAAGCAATTCAAAGACATGCGCGACCAGGGCAAACAGATGAAAGCTATGTTAGACGGTATCGTCGTGGTTGGAAGTGGCGCAAATAATGCTGTCATGATCACCATGAACGGTAGCCATGAGGTACTTGGAGTTCAAGTCCAGGAGGGTGCAGATAAAGCAAGCTTGGAACGCGGCATCAAAGA
>JAUPWK010000047.1 GCA_030916555.1 Patescibacteria group bacterium
CCAACAATGAGGACCCTTTGCGGTGTGTTAGTTGGAAGCTTCATAAGTTACTTATAGTTTACCTTAACAAAACAACCCCGAGAAGGGTTGCTTTGATGTCGACAAGACCCTATAGGTCGCCCTACTGCCATACGCAGGAAGGACGCACGATAAGACATTCTCGTGGCGGAAAGGGGGGGATTCGAACCCCCGATACCCTTGCGGGTATACATGATTTCGAGTCATGCGCATTCGACCACTCTGCCACCTTTCCACGCGTTCAAACTTGCGCGATCTTACTTGAGGCTCAGCGCTTTGGCAAGTGCTAAGTGCATTGACATTGGATAGATAAGTTGCTAATCTATTTAGCATCTAATAGATAGTTTATGAAACGCTATCAACTCATTGCCCATATTTTTGAAAACATGTCTGCCATGCGCAGACTCATGTGGAACCAGTCGCAACAGACACGCAAAGTAAAAAATGCTCCAAGCATGGCGCAACTTGGTGTGCTCATGGCGTTGTCGCACCAGACAAACCTCGGTGTGAAAGACTTGGCTCAATGTTCTGGCATGACTTCAAGTGCGGCTACACAACTCGTGAATGGCTTAGTGCGGAGTGGTTGGGTAACGCGGAAGTCTGTAGCTGGAGATCGAAGAAAAGTCGCACTTCAACTTTCGCTTAAAGGCAAGCTTACGCTCAGAAAATTAACTGCCGAACGGGCTGCGATTTTCGCTAAGAAACTTTCGGTTCTTTCAGATTCTGAGCTTGAACAGCTCAAAGCGATACAGGAAAAAATTATTGCTAGCTAGGTATGCAACAACTTATCAAAACATATCGGAACGTCATTGTAGTACTCGTGGCTTTAGCACTTGGCCAAAGTTTTTTAAGTTTGCTCATGCCGAAGATGCTTTCAAGAGCGATCAATACTTTTGTCACGGGTACGTATTCAGAGGCTACAATTATCTGGCAGTTCACCGCGCTCGCGCTCGGTATTCTGTTGTGTAGTGCGGCTTTGGTGTATGCCCAAACTCGAGTTGGGGAGCGTGTCGCCAAAGATTTGCGCAATCAATTAGCTGCCAGTGTAGCGAAGCAAAACTTTCTCTTTGTTCAAGAGAAGACCCCGGCGGTTTTACTTACAAATTTTTCTTCAGATGTAGATGCGGTTAAACAATTTGTAGCCCAGGCAATCCCAACGCTTCTCTCCTCTATCTTCATTATTCTTGGTGCGGCCGGGTTTTTGGTCTCCATTCATCTCCGCTTGGGCTTGGCGGTACTTACGATTGTGCCGCTCATTGGCTTTGCCATGTTCTTGCTATTTTCCCGCATCCGTCCGTTGTTCTTGAAGAGTCAGTCGGTTATTGATCGACTAAATGCAGTTATTAATGAAAGTATTTTGGGAGCAGCGCTGATTCGCGTATTGAATGCTCAGGCTCTTGAGTACGAACGTTTTGTGAAGAGCAACAGCGACGCAAAAGACACAGGCATGCAAATTCTTAAAATGTTTGCGGGACTCATTCCAACCATTACGTTAATCGCAAACAGTTCAACGTTGATCATGGTCTTGCTGGGTGGTCACTACATCATTCACGGCAGTCTTAACGTTGGAGATTACGCCGCCTTCATGAGTTATGTCGTGATTCTTATTTTCCCAATCTTCATGTTGGGATTTATGGGCAACATGATGGCGCGGGCATCGGCATCTTATACGCGAGTTGCCCAGGTGTTGAATGCGCCGGAGCAAAAACTGGGTGGAGATATGGCAACCGACTTCGCTGGTGTTGTTGAGGTGAAAGATGTGAACATGACCTATGACACAAGGGCAGTTTTAAAAAATGTGTCATTCAAAATCACTCCAGGTACCAAGACGGCTATCATTGGGCCAACCGCGGCAGGAAAGACGCAACTCATTTACTTGCTTGCTGGTCTTACATTGCCAACGGCAGGAACTATTACTTACGATAACGTCTCGATCTTCGATTACAACCAGGCCGAATTACGTAAGCATCTCGGGATTGTTTTCCAGGATAGCGCCTTGTTTAATTTGTCACTCCGGAACAATATTTCCTTTGGACAAAATTTGAGTAAGGAAGACCTTGACCTTGCTATTCGTACTGCTGAACTCGATGACTTCATCCATGCACTTCCAGACGGGCTTGAGACTTTAGTGTCTGAACGGGGTACGAGTTTGTCCGGTGGTCAGAAGCAACGCGTCATGTTGGCGCGTGCCTTGGCGCAAAAACCAAAGGTGCTTTATCTCGATGACTTCACCGCTCGAGTGGATGTTTTGACGGAGAAGAAAATTCTCGCCAACATCGCAAAAAATTATCCGGATCTTACACTTGTATCTGTCACTCAGAAAGTGGCTGCCGCTGAAGCGTACGAACAAATTATTTTACTTATGGAGGGGGAGATTCTTGCAAGAGGCACTCATACGGAACTCTTAGCAACATCACTCGAATACGCTCAGATTGTCGATTCACAAAAGAGTACCCACGCATATGAACTATCAGCTGAATAAACCACCCGGCAAAGTAAAGCTTAGTTTTTTCTGGCAGTTTTTGCGGCATGAAAAATTGCCAATGTTTGTAGCGCTGTCAGCAATTCTGATCAGCTCACTCTTCCAGCTTGCGGCGCCTACCGTAATGGGTCATGCGCTTGATACATACATTCTTGTGGGCGATGAATCGGGGCTTTTGAAGATCGCCTTGCAGTTATTGGTTTTATTCGTGGGATCATTCGTTGCCAGTTACATTCAGACGATAGCAATGGGAGGCGTTGGTCAGCGGCTGCTCTTTAATTTACGCAATGCGATTTTTACCAAAGTGGATAGCATGCCAATGGCGTTCTTTAACCAGAACAAAGCGGGTGACTTGATTTCTCGTATCAATAACGATACAGAAAAACTCAATCAGTTCTTCTCAGAAGCTATCATGCGCTTTGTGGGCAATGCCTTCATGATTGCAGGAGCAGGTATCTCACTTGTTGCTATCGACGTCCGTCTGGGTGTGGTGGCGCTCTTGCCAGCAGCAGCGCTGTTGATTATCGCGAAGGCTTCCGGTGGCTACATTAAGCGCAAAAATGCGGCGAGTCTTCAGACGACCGGGAATTTTAGCGCTGCCGTTCAAGAGAACTTGGAGAATTTTAAGGTCATGATTGTATTTAATCGTCAGGATTATTTCCGTGAACGCTTAGCTGGGGTAAATGAAGACAACTATCAAGCGACCAAACAATCTGAATTAGCAAACTCAGCTTTTACTCCACTGTATACGTTCATGGGGCAGGCTGCGCAGCTTATCGCTATCACTTACGGGATTAGTTTAGTGCTCTCCGGTTCGCTTACGATAGGTCTCTTGATTAGTTTTTTGACCTATATCACGCGTTTTTATGATCCGTTGCGACAGGTGGCCTCATTTTGGGGGTCGTTGCAAGCGGCATTGTCGGCCGGTGATCGTATTCAGCATCTCCTCACGCTCCCGACATACATGACGGTGACAGCGGACGCTCATACGCATGAGAACCTTGGACTCGTATCGTTTAAAGATGTTACGTTCGCCTACCCTGACGGTAAGACCGTTTTAAGTGATATTAACCTTACGCTTGAGCCAGGAAAGACCTACGCTTTTGTAGGTCCAACGGGGGGAGGTAAGACCACAAGTGCTTCACTTATTGCTCGGTTGTATGATCCAACCGAAGGTACAGTATATTTGTCCGGTCGCGATATTCGATCCTATACAGACGCGGAGCGCGCGCAGAAGATTGGGTTTATCTTACAGGATCCATTCCTGCTTCAGGGGACGATTCGCGAAAACATTCTTTATGGGAATACGCGTTTTGATCACTTGAGCGACACTGAGCTCATGGACGAGCTTGCACGCCTGGGATTGTCGGAATTGGTTACGAGATTTGAAAACGGCTTGAAGACTGAGGTGGGGAGCGTGGGTGGTACGGCGAGTGCCGGGCAAAAACAGATTGTTGCATTTATTCGCGCGATTTTGCGAGCTCCGGAGCTCCTTATCTTAGATGAGGCAACAGCAAATATTGATACCGTCACGGAGAAATTGCTTGATCAAGCTCTTGAAGCCCTGCCAAAGGCCACCGCTAAGGTCATTATCGCGCATCGCTTAAATACCATTGCGAATGCTGATGAGATTTTCTTTGTGAATGGGGGAGAAATTACTCCGGCCGGTTCACTCGAGCACGCTATGGATATGCTATTGCATAAGGCTCGGCAGAGTTGATGTATGCAAAAACGAGCCTTGTGGGCTCGTTTTTTGTTTTAGCGTTTCATGTGCGTCACTGAGGCATTGCGGTGGAGTAGCTCGTCGTTGCGTACAAGCTCTACGAACTCGTACTGATTTTTTACATCCCGACCATACCATTTAAGATATGCAGAATCGAGAGGGGCTTGTTTAAGCTGCTCACTTTCTCGTTGCAGGAACGCATCGTAGGTTCTGTACGCGTGTTCTTCAAACAAGAAATTGAGTTCATAGGCCCAGGTGCGGCTGAGAAGATGAAGCAGGAAGCAGGCTTGAAAATAGATAAAGGACAGGATGAATGGAAACGCTAATCTGATGAGGCTGTGTTGTTTTTGAAGAATTGTTCCAATCACCACCACGTGCATGGTTTCATTATCCTGAGCAACCCGGCTAAAATGTGCTAATTCTCCCAGTTCAATGGTTTTTTGTTCTTGTGAGAAGTAGAGTGTTTGGACGATATATGACCACATCTCCCAGGACTGATAGGGGATGCGTGCAATAATTTCAATGGCGTAGAATTTGTTGTAGCTCGGAGCTTTGCCGTACACGAGATCCGTAGCCATAAACAGAGCGCGAGCAAGAATTTTTGGCGCTGTCGCTGCCCGAAAGTCTTTGTAGGCATCGAACGTAGCTTGGCGAAAGTCTGCGTTACAGAGTTTGACCGCTTCCGTTTCCTGATTTTGGAGACTGAATACCATATGCACCAATGTAGCACGGAGTTTATTGGAAAGTGAAGGTGCGCAAGTGTACTACGGATGATCTGCGTTTGCTATACTGGAAGGGCTATGTCCCAGACTATTCGCAAAGCTATCATTCCCGTCGCCGGCATGGGTACCCGTTTTTTGCCAGCTACGAAGGCGCAACCCAAAGAAATGCTGCCCGTAGTTGATAAACCGGTCATTCAATACATTGTTGAAGAGGCGGTGGCGGCCGGAATTGAAGAAATCATTTTCGTCACCGCTTTTGGTAAGCGTGCTATTGAAGATCATTTTGATCGCAATTTTGAACTTGAGTATCGTTTAGAGCAAAAACATAAAGACAAAGAGTTGGAGCAAATCCAGGATATTGGAAAATTAGCTAAATTCGCTTTCGTGCGTCAGCAGAAGCCGCTCGGTGATGGTCACGCTATTTTAGCCGCCGCTCCGTTTGTGGGGGATGATGAGCCGGTGGCGGTATTATTCGGTGACGATATTATTAGCGGTAAGCAGCCTGCGATTGGGCAGTTAATTGAGGCCTACGAAAAATACAACAATCCAGTTGTTGCTATTCAGCCGGTACCTAAGGCGAAAGTATCTAGTTATGGCGTCATTTCCGGTGATAAAGTCGATACCAATATTTGGCAGATTGATAAGTTTGTAGAAAAACCAAAAGTTGAAGACGCCCCTTCAAACTTAGCAGTGGTGGGGAGATATGTGATTACGCCAGACATCATGCGCCTTCTCGTGACTCAAGAGCCAGGCAAGGACGGCGAAATCCGTTTAGCCGATGCTTTTGATACGTATCTTAAAGAAGTTCGCTCCATGTATGCCTGCAAGTTCGAAGGCAGACGTTATGATTGTGGCAATAAGCTTCAGTTTATTATTGCTCAGATTGAGCTTGGACTTGTCCACCCAGAAGTCAAAGCTGAGTTACGTACGTATTTGAAGTCGCTTAAAAAGTAGCTATGTCTTTCAAACGCTGGGTTGGAATGGGGCTTGCGGTAGCGATGCTTGTATCGCTTGGTGCGGGCTGCTCGGGCGGTGGGCAAGCGAGCACGGAGGCCACCACTATTCAATTGGATTATTGGCGTGTATTCGATGACGAAGATAGCTTTAAAGATATCATTAAATCGTATCAGACGCTCCACCCAAACGTGAAGATCACGTATCGTAGATTACGACCAGAAGAGTACGAAACTGAGCTTATCCGTGCCTTTGCCGAAGGTCGTGGACCGGATATTTTTTCTGTTCATAATACAAAAATCGGGGAATTTGAAAGTTTGATGGAGCCGATGCCAGCTTCGGTTAATGTGTCTTACCTTGAAATGGTGGGTTCATTACGGAAAAAAGCCGTGTATGTTGAGCGTGAACAGCCAACACTTTCACAAAAGAGTTTGAAGCAGCAATTCGTTGATGTGGTTGCGGATGATGTAATTCGTCCATACAAAGCCTCACCTGAGGCTTCAGCCGTGAGCGCTGTATTTGGTCTGCCGCTTTCGGTGGATACTATGGCTTTGTATTACAATAAAGATTTGCTGAATGCTGCTGGTATCCCACAGGCGCCGGCCAGCTGGGAGGAGTTCCAGAATGATGTAGCAAAGCTGACGGTTATTGATGCGGAAGGGAAGATTACTCAATCCGGCGCAGCGCTTGGTACTACGGACAATATTGAACGTTCTGCAGATATTTTATCTTTACTCATGATGCAAAACGGCACCATCATGACGAAAGATAATGCGATTACCTTTAACGAAATTCCTGATGGTACTCCGGAAGGTTTATTCCCGGCTGTTGATGCTGCACGTTTCTACACTGATTTTGCTAACCCTACCAAGGAGGTCTATAGTTGGAATGACTCGTTTAGCGGATCATTTGAGGCCTTTGCAAATGGTCAAACCGCCTTCTTCTTTGGTTACAGCTACCATATTCCATACCTAGCTGCAGCAGCACCAAAATTGAATTACGGCATTGGTCCTATGCCACAAATTAGTGGTGGTCGTCAGGTGAATTTTGGGAATTACTGGGTAGAAAGTGTTGCGAAGAACTCTGATCAGTCAGACTACGCTTGGGACTTTGTGCAATACGCCGCTTCCGCGGATCAAGCCGGGAAATATTTGAACAAGGCAAATAAGCCCACGGCCTTACGTGGTTTGATTAATACCCAGTTGAACGATGAAGATATGGGTACGTTCGCGGAACAGGTACTTACGGCCGATAGCTGGTATGAAGGTCGGGATGCAGACGCTATGGAAAAGGCTTTGAATGATTTTGCAGATGGAGTGCTTGCCGGTTCAAATCCAGAAGATTTGGTGGATGAGGCTGCTCAAATCGTTCGTCAGACCTATTAGGGAGTCGTGCTATACTGCAGTTAATATGCGTTTTGTGAGCCGTTGGATCGCAAGTTTGACCGCCGCCTTTGTACTTACAGGGGCGGTTGGTCTGTTTCTGCCAGCCGCTTCTATGGCTGCAACTAATGCCGCTATTGAAACCGGTACACCTGCTCAGGGCTTCGATCAGCTTGTGGGTTCGGGAAATGACGGGGCCGGCGCGGTTGGGTTGGTATTTTTGAATATCTGTAAGGTTCCAGCACCGGTTGAAGGTGGTCCGGCGGATACCTGTACCTGCAGAAGCGAAGGTCGCTGTGACTTAGATGACATCATGCAGCTGTTTGTAAACATCAGCATTTTGATTCTCGGCGTGAGTGGTTCTTTGGTGTTGCTCATGTTTATTTATGGTGGTTTCTTGTGGGTGACATCGCGTGGCGATGCGAAGCGTATTGAGAAGGGTAAGGAGACGGTCACTCAGGCGGTGATTGGTTTTGCGATTATTATATTGTCATATTCCATCATCAACTTTGCCATTGCTGCGTTGGCGGGGGATCAAGCCGGGAGTACAATTGAAGAAACCATTGATAACGCCGGTGACGGTAATCCAGATTTACAAACTACCGGACAGTAATATGCAGATATCTTTACGGAAAATGGGGATGAGCCTTGCGGCTACGGGATTGCTTTTGGCGCCTCAGCTGACATTTGCTGCGGTGACGGTGATTAACCCGATCGGCATTACCGATCCGCGGGAGATCATTGGAAATATCATCAAGGCAATTTTGTCTATTGTCGGCTCTTTGGCACTTCTCATGTTTGTGTACGGTGGTGTTCTTTGGATTACTTCATTTGGAGAAGCCAAGCGCATTGAAAAGGGCAAGACGATTATTACTTGGGCCGTGCTCGGACTGGCGCTTATCGCGGCCGCCTATGTCATTGTTAACGCTGTGATTAATGGTCTCACCACGGGATCGGCAACGGGGGGCTAGTAAAACGGAACACTCACTTTTGGGTGTGTTATACTAATATACGAACTATTAATCATAAGTTTTACACATCGTACGTATGGTGAAAGCTTTTCTCAGGATCGGAATGAGTGCAGTGCTTGGAGCAACTATGGCTTTGCCATTTGCTGCGCGCGTTCACGCCGCACCAATCACAAACACAGCCGATCTCGGTTTGGACAGCAGCTTTACGTCTCAGGTTGGTCTTGGAGATAATGATCTTCAGGACACCATCGCGCAGTTGATTAACGTTGCCCTTGGTTTCTTGGGTATCGTGGCCGTGATCATTATTCTCTTCGGTGGTTTCAAGTGGATGACCGCCGGTGGTAATGATGAGAAGGTTGGGGAGGCAAAGCGTTTGATTATCGCCGGTATCATTGGTTTGGCGATTATCTTGTCTGCTTACGCGATTACAACCTTCGTGCTCACTTCGCTTATTTCTGCTACTACCTAGTTTTCTCACGCCGCTCGGCCCGCACGAAAGTGCGGGCCCTGCGCTATGCGAAAACTCGCCGCTGCGATAGCCCTTGTTTTTACTTTCATTGCCCCATCTTTTGCCTTTGCGCAGCTTTCAGCTGAGGACTCTGGTTTGAATACAACTGCGGTTGCCGCGTACGGCTCTGATGCGGTTAATGACACAAACTCAAACATCGGTACGTTTATTGGTAAATATATCATTCAGCCAGTTATCGGACTTACGGGTCTGATTTTCTTGGTCTTAACGGTATATGCTGGCATGATGTGGATGACCTCAGCAGGTGATTCTAAGCGTATTGAAAAAGCTAAGGGTATTCTTGTTGCCTCTGTAGTTGGTGCGGTGATTATTGCTTCGGCTTACGTGATTGTGAACACGGTGATTACGTCACTTACCAGTCCAACAACGGCTGTGGAGGATATCACTAACGCCGCCGATCAGAATCCGTAATTTTTTGGTATGTTTAAGCGTTTTGCATTGGGTTCTTTCCTGGTTTGCTCCCTGGCATTTTCCGCACACCGTGTTCAGGCTTTGACTTTGGATACGGGTTTAACCGCGGCTGGCGGTGTCGCGACGTACAATACTACCCGCTCAGTAGAGGACACGGTTGGTCTGTTGATTAAGGTGTTCGTCGGTTTGCTCGGTATCGTCTTTCTAATCCTTACACTGTACGCCGGTTTCTTATGGATGACAGCTGCTGGCGATGCTAAGAAAGTTGATAAGGCGAAAGGCATTCTCACCTCATCAGTAATTGGTTTGGCCATCTGTTTATCCGCCTATACGATTACCACCTTCGTAATTGCGCAAATTCAGTATACGCAGCAAGGCACAGTTCAGGTGCCTGGTTAAAGTTGTTCACAGCGGTTTTTGAAGAAAGTAAAATGTGTTATAATTCTTTTATAAAATTTCATCTAAATATGAGTAAACTAAAAAACTTTCTCGTAGGAGCTGCACTTGTGGCCATGCCTTTTAGCGGGGCACTTGTTCACTCAGCTCACGCAGCTGTTAGCTCCGGAGATATTGAAGGTAACCTTGATGCCGTAGGTGGATCTTCTGGTCTTGGCCAGCAAGAGCTTGATCAAACCCTTGGTTTGCTTATCAATGTTCTCCTTGGTTTACTCGGTATTATTTTCTTGGTGCTCGTCATTTACGCTGGTTTCCTCTGGATGACCGCCGGTGGCGATGAAAAGAAGGTTGCTAAGGCGAAGAGCATTATCATCACTGCCGTCATTGGTCTCGTGATTCTCTTGTCCGCCTACGCTATCAGCACCTTCGTACTTGATCAGTTGATCACGGCTACAGGTTCTGGAAACTAAGTTTTCAAATCAGAAAACGAGCCCTTGAACGGGCTCGTTTTTGTATATGTAGAAGTTTTCAAAACAAAGACGACCGGTCTCGAGCGCAGCAAATGCTGGTCGAAACCGGTCGTAGACTAACCACCGATGTGCATCACCGAGTAACGCTCCACCGTATAGGTGTTTCGGGGGTTCCCGGGGCGTCCCTGAGACGGGATGCCTTCGCCGGTCCCACCGTAGTACTGCCCCCAGATCTCGAGCACGAGCCCGAGGTAGGGGACAGAGTAGTGGTCACCACCGGTCCAGTACTTGACCGACTCGATGGTGACTTGGCTTCCGCGTACGATGCCGTACACGGTTTGGAGCGGCGGAACGCAGCTCCGGAAGTCGAGGTTCTGGTCGGCGTCCGGACCGTCTGCGATCCAGGTACCGATCCCGTTGCCGGCGCCGTCGACCACCACCAGGTTGCCGAGACGCTCATCCAGGTTCCCGTCACGGAACCCGAATGCGACGCACTCGGTCCGGGACAGGTTCTGGATGGCGACACAGGTCCCGCCACACAGGTCCCGGTCGAGGGTCCACTGGCCGGGGCGGAGGATCCGCGCCGGCTGGTTGCCGTTGTCCGCGAGCGCCGGAGCGCTGAAGACGACGGCGAAGACGAACAGGATCAACTGAATGAAGTTTTCCATGGTGACCTCTGGTGTGAGTGGTGCGCTCGGACCGGTTTTATGACCCGTCCAAGCGCAATGAGGTCAGTGGCCGACCGTCTCGTTCCAGGCCGCGTCCTCCGGGGAGGCCGCGGGCTTGGTGCCGGACGGCGCCGGGGTGGCGGGCTTCGTCGGCGCGGAGGGGACGTTGTTCGTCACCCCCATCTGCATGGCCATGAGGCCCTGCAGATTCCCGACGTTGTTCTGGAACTGCCCCACGACCGACTGGCCGTAGGGGAGCCCCGCGATGCCGTTCATCCCACCGAAGTTGAGGGTTCCTCCCTCGTCGTCGGTGATGGCGGACATGGCCGCGGCGTTCCCCGTGGCCGACTCGTCGGCCTCGGAGTGGAAGTCGCGCCCCAGTCGGAGCGCGAGCTCCGTGTTCGTGGCGCGCCCCTGGGCGTCCACGAACTCCGCCTGGGCCCGGACACAGTCCGGGTACTGCTCGGCGAGCCGCGCCATGCGGCGACCGCTGAAGGCCTCCTGGTCCATCGCGAACCCGCAGACGTTGTCCGCGGTCACGGCCGGCCGGCCGAGCACGGAACCGTTCGTGGTGGGGTCCGCGACCGTGCGGGCCTCCATCATCCGGATCCGGTCGTCGGTCGCGGCCTGCTTGGCCGCGATCTCGTTCTCCGCCTCCACCTGGGAGGCGGGGGTGACCGTGCCGTCCGCCTCGAGGCGGGCGCCGGCCGGGACGTGGAGCGTGTTGCTCCCGTCCTGCGCGAACGAGGTGGACGCGAGGAAGAGACCGATGATGAACTGGGTCATGTGACCCTCCTTGTATCTCATGCTGGTTGTGAAGGTTCGCCCAGCAACCAAGCTGGGTACCAAAGTGTTCAGGCTGGATAGGGTGATTTGAAATCAA
>JAUPWK010000048.1 GCA_030916555.1 Patescibacteria group bacterium
CAAGGCCTTTGGCTTAGGCAGGGCCTCAAGCAAGGAATAGTGCGAATGGGTGTGGAGGTAAACGAAATCCTTGGCATCCATAGACGATCAATCTGGTTGAACTCTAACAAAAATGCTCGCTTTCCGCGAGAGCGACCGTCCCCATGATTTGCACAGCGTTATTATCAAAAAAGCCGCAAATTGCGGCTTTTTCTCAATTTCATTTACTCCCCGTCTCTTTCTCTTGAACGCATGGCGTCGATAATCTTTTTTACCCCTTCAGCGATAGAACTCACCATGGTGATATTCCCATCGAATTTTCTCTTCATAGTCATCACCGCGTCTTCAAGGGAAGCGACTCTAACCTTCACCTCATCAACCAAGCTATGAATGTGCTTCAGCAAACTTGCAGCCTGATAAATCAACCAGCACAAGAAAGCGGTAAACCACAGCGCGCAAAACGCCAACACGATAAAGAGAATATCCTGTGTACCAAGCATAGATACCGAAAGTATACCCTAACTTCGTAAAGCTGCTCCAAATTGACCGGTCAAACCATGACCGATCGTTGTCATAATCTCTTCAACCTCTTCACTCGTAAGTGTACGTTCAGTTGATCCAAAAGTAACTGATAACGTAATACTCTTCTTCCCCTCCTCAACTCCCTTGCCGCGATAAATATCGACAAGCGCAACCTTCTGTACAAGAATATTTTGAGCTTTCATCATCTGCTCTAGCGCTGTAAATTCAGTACGCTCAGTAACAACGAAAGAAATATCTCTGGTCACAACTGGGAATTCAGATACCGGGACGTAGCTCAGCGCTGTGCGCATGTGCGGCATGAGCATTTCGAGATCGATTTCGGCCACGAATATTGGTCGCAAAATCCCAAAAGCTTGTTGATATACGTCTCCAACCTGACCAAGAGTACCCACTACCTTACGAGCGTCACCCTCACCAAACGCAATTTGTGTGCTTCGAGCAGAATGCCAACGCGTATCTGTAACCTGACCGCCGAAATGGAAATGAAGACCCGCTTTGCGCGCCATAAGTTCAAGCGCGCCGCGCAATTCCTGATAAGCATGCTCAGCGTTGTCTACACCGTAATGAGCAATCACCAAACGGAAAGCATCAGAAGCAATATCCCCAGACTTTGGAAGATGAACACGCGACAATTCAAAAACCTTGGCATGAGGATAATTCGCCTGGTTGCGCTCGATATCACGCAGCAAGCTTGGCATCAAACTTGGTCGCAGATGCGATAGGTCTTCTGCAAGTGGGTTCAAAACTCTGACTGCATCCATTGGTGAAATCCCGTACTTCTCTAGTGACTTGCTATCAATAAATGAATAGCCAAAGAATTCCGTATACCCAACCGAAGCCAAGAATCGCTTTACCCATGCCTCCCACACCAGCGTCTGGTCATCTGCCAGAATTGGTGGTGGCGCCGTAGGCAACGTCAACGGCATTTTGTGATAACCGTACATGCGCGCAATCTCCTCAGTTAGATCAACCTCGGCCTCAATGTCGTGCTCGCGCCAATATGGAACCGTCGCAACCACTCGTGAACCTTGCTTCGCGAGTATAAATCCAAGCCGGGTAAGAATCGTCTCCATGTTTTCATCAGAAATATCCACCCCAATCCGAGCCCGAATCTTTTTGAAGAGTACGGGATAACTCTCAGCCTCATGCTCCCCCACCCGCGCATCAGTAATTCCGACCACCTCACCGCCAGCAATCTCAGCCGCTAACTGCAACGCTCTCGCCAACGCGGCCGGAAGGGCCTCAGTTGATAGACCCTTTTCAAAAACTAACTGTGAATCTGAGTACAGGTTAAGATCTCGAGCCGTCTTACGAATAGATACTGCCTCAAAGGTTGCGGCTTCAAAAATAACGCTTGTCGTAGTCTGCGTTGTTCCGGATTCCAGACCACCCATTACGCCAGCGACAGCCAAAGGACGTTCCGTATCACAAATCACCAAATGCTTGCTCGTAAGCTGATAATCTTTGCCATCAAGCGCCTTCAATGCTTCACCTTTCTTCGCAAGTCGCACCGCAATTCCACCGTTTACTTTACTTGCATCAAAGGCATGGAGTGGTTGACCGTACTCATGCAAAACAAAGTTGGTAATGTCGACAATGTTATTGATCGGTCGGTGCCCAGCCTGCAGCAATTTCTTCTGCAACCACCATGGCGATGGCCCAACTTTTACATTTTTCACGGTTGCCGCAATGTACCGCGGACACAATTTGGAAGCCTCAATAGTGACTGAGATTCCGGCTGCGGCAGTTGGAAGTTGCGGAGCACTCCAAACAAACGGAGCTTCCACCGCAGCTCCCGCTTCACGCGCCAAGCCAATGATGCCCATGCAGTCTGGACGGTTGGTGGTGATTTCAATATCGAAAATAGTGTCCTCAAGATCAAGCGCCTCCGCGATCGGCGTACCTGCAGGGGCCTGCGTAACCTTCGTCAGGTCCCAAATCTCTTTTTCTCCACCCTGCAGCTTTTCAAAACCAACTTCAGCTGGGGCACAAATCATGCCCACGCTCTTTACGCCACGAATTTCGGTTTCTGCAAGCTCAACCAAATCACCCTCACCGTGCCAACGCGCTCTTGCACCCGGCAAGGCTACAAATACCTTCTGATCAACCTCGAGATTTGAACCTCCACACACAATCTCAACCATTCGCGACCCGACGTCGACAACGGTGATTCGCAAACGATCAGCTTTAGGATGCGGCTTCACCTCCTTGATAACGCCAACCACCATGCCGGCAAATTTTTCAGCACCTTTGTCTATAGATTCTACAGACATTGATTTCAAACTGAGCTCACGCGCAAATTCTTCCGGTGTGAGATCGGTTTTAAGATATTCTTTGAGCCATTTGTAGCTTGCGAGGATGTTCATATCGATCAGAACCCCGAGGTTACGAGGGGTCTAGTAAAGTGAATGTTGATACACGAGCTAGCGTCGAGATTTAACGATTAGAATTGTTTTAGGAACCGCAGATCATTACGGTACATGAGACGAATATCGTCCATCTTCAAACCGCCGCGCATCATGGCAGTGCGTTCAACACCCCAGCCAAAAGCAAAACCGGTGTATTTCTTAGGATCAATGCCTCCCGCCTTTAATACATTTGGGTGCACCATACCGGCGCCACCAAGTTCAAGCCAACCACCTTTACAAAGCTTGCATTTCGTCCCATTCACAAATCCCTCTCCTTCACAGACCGTACATGAAATATCAAGTTCAAAGCTCGGCTCGGTAAAACGGAAATGGAACGGGCGCAGACGAGTCTTTGTACCTTCCCCAAAAAATCGCTTCACGAAAAAATCAAAAACACCACGCAAATCGGTAATGGAAACATTTTCATCGATCATTAGTCCTTCAAACTGGTGAAACATCGGCAAATGACGAGCCGTTGCCTGACGACGATACGTCTTGCCAATATTAATCATGCGAATTGGCAACTGACCTTTTTGCATCTCACGAACCTGAGCGTTGCTTGTGTGTGGTGTAAGAACCACCTTTCCAAGCTCACCCATTTGCACTACGTCTTTATCAGGATCGGCGATAAAAAACGTTTCCCACTCATCTCTGGCGGGATGTTCTTTTGGCATGTTCAAAGACTCAAAGGCGTAATAATCCCAATCCAGGTCTGGATGACGTTGACGGTTAAATCCAAGTTTAGAAAAAATCTCCATGATGTCCGCAATTGCCTGCGTGGTGAGATGAACGTGCCCAAGTCCAGGCTCCTCCCCTGGCAAAGTGGTATCAATCCAGGCACGCTCGGCATTCAGTTCCGCGAAAGCTGATTCGATTCTGGATTGAGCTGCCGCAAAAGCCCCTTCAATCGCTGCCTTAACTTCATTCGCCATTTGACCAGCCGCGCGTTTTTCTTCATTCGACAAGCTAGGTAATTGCGACATTATATCTGCCAGGCGGCCCTTGCGGCCCATAAAAGCCACTCGAGCAGCCTCGAGGTCATTCATGTTCTCGGTGACCGAAAAAGCTGCCAAAGCCTCAGTTTCTAGTTGTTTTAATTGATCGAGCATAGTACAAGTCGAGGAACGAACGGTTAAAATGGTTGATCGGCCGATAATAACTTGCCTTGGTTAAAGCGGTTGTTGCAACCACCGCCTTAACCAGATTAACCAAGTCCCGATATGAATTCATAATCATCGGGACGATCAGCTGTTAGAAGAGATTCACGATATCGCGATAGGTCACAAATACCACAAGCAAGATGAGAAGTGCAAAACCGGCAGCATGTATACCTTGTTCAAGCGCTTGGCTGGCGGGCTTTCTGCGAATTGCTTCAATAAGCAAAAAGAAGATGCGTCCTCCATCCAGGGCTGGGAACGGCATAATATTTAATACCGCCAAATTATCCGAGAGCATAGCCGCAAACTGCACCAAATGCGCCAAGCCAAGGTGTGCCACCTCTCCTGTTAACACCGCAATCCCAACCGGTCCGGACAACTGTGCGGCAACATTTGAGTCCTTTGTAAACACTCCCTTGATCAATCCTCCAAAAGCTTCAACAATCTGAACTGTCATGCCAACCGTAGTGGTAACGCCTTTTACTGGAGCAAAGTAAATAGGGTAACGCACCTTACCCGTCTCAACCAAGGCCACACCCACACCATCGTGACCGATTTCTTCAATGTAGGCAGGGACTACCTTCACCGTCTTTAGATCACCAGACTGCTCAACCACGATTTCGATAGGCGAACTATCAGCGTGTGGCTTCAATGCCTCGCGCGCAGCATCTCCCTTAGCAAAGTCAGCGCCATCAATAGAAATGAGCTTGTCGCCCTCTTTGAGACCGGCCTGTTCAGCTGGTGAACCAGAAATAACTTGAACGATATTCACCGCTTGATCTGTCACGATGGCGTGCGTATCAACTCCGCCTTCAATCACTGCTGGCAATCCAAAGGCAAAACCAAAAGTAAACAACACAACCGCCACTACCAAGTTCATGAACACACCACCGAACAACACAATAAATCTGGCAATATAGCTCTTCGTAGCGAAACTCCCCACCTCAAACCGATGCTCACCACTCTCTCCCTGAATGCGCACAAAACCACCAATTGGAATCAGGTTCACTGACCACGATGTCCCTTTGCTGTCTGTCCAAGAAAACAATTTTGGTGGAAAACCAATTCCGAATTCCTCAACGACCATGCCGCTTTTTCTCGCAGCCGCAAAATGCCCCCACTCATGGGCTAAAACGAGAACAGACAGGAGAACAAGGAACAAAAGGATAGTGCCAATCATACTGGCGTAGTGTATAGGTTTTTAAATGCCTTGAACAATCTTAGCCACTTCATCGCGCTTTTCCTGCATTGTTTGCTCGTCGACAGCCTCAAGGTTCAACCGAAGCAAAGGTTCCGTATTCGAAGCTCGGACATTGAACCAAAAAGTTGGATACGTAACGAGCAAGCCATCAAGTTCAGACTGCTCACCATCAGCGAAGGTAGCTTTTAGTCGGGTGAGAGCGCCAACCTTGTCTTCAACCTTAAAATTGATCTCGCCAGAATGTGCATATTTACGGAGTGGCGCCACGATCTCCGAAAGTTTCTTGCCTTCGCGTGCCATTTCGGCAAGCATGATAAGCATAGTTGCGACCGGAGCCTCATACACGCCCTCAGGCATGCTCATGTAAAAATGGCCCGATGACTCCCCTGCAAACACTGCACCAGACTTCATCATCGCCTCTTTAATGAGCGCATGACCAACGCGTGTCACTTCAGGAATTCCACCAGCCTCACGAATCATATCCTCTGTAATCTTGCCCGGACGAATGTCATAACAAATTGTCGCTCCAGGGAAACGGCGGAGCATCGCCCTGGCCA
>JAUPWK010000049.1 GCA_030916555.1 Patescibacteria group bacterium
CGTCGGGAGTACTCGCGATTGGAGATACGGTTGTACCGACGTCGATGATCGATCGCGTACCACTCGCGGAGGATAGGCATCCAGTTCGAGCTCAGCTGGATGGTGTTACGGCCAGGTACTGCCAGAGCAGTACCACGCTGCCGTGGTCGAGAAGGCTGACGCTCTCGAACAGACTAGCTTCCAGCTGCAGACGTTCGTCACGATATCGGTCTAGCTTCGCCAGCCCGCTTCGAGCTTGAGACGAGGTGATGCAGTGCTCGAGGAGCAGCTGACGAGTTTTAGGATCGAGTTCGGGAACGGGTGTGGCTTGGCCAAATGCGAATGCAGTCAACCACATCAGGATCGTGAGCATATTGTTCTCCTGTGGCCGGCATTACTAGGGGTAATTTCCGTTTTTGTCAATTAATTTGGCTAAAATATCACCTATATTTTGACATTTATTCTTAATCCTTTATACTTCCAGCGAAATAATTATCGATTTTATGGCTGATATTCAACGCACGCTTGTTTTAATCAAACCAGACGCTATCCAGCGCGAGTTGGCGGGAGAAATCGTGACGCGTTTTGAGCGCAAAGGTTTGAAGACTGTCGGCATGAAGATGACACATCTAGATGAGGCTACGCTTACTGAACACTACGGTCATTTGAAGGATAAGCCATTCTTTGGTGATTTGAAGAAGTTCATGATGCAGACTCCGGTGATTGCGATGGTGCTCGAAGGTTACGATATTATTGAAGTTGTTCGCGTGATCGTGGGTGCTACTAACCCCCGCAAGGCTGACGCCGGAACTATTCGTTCTGACCTGTCCATGAACGTACCATCAAATATCATTCACGCTTCTGATTCTCTTGAGGCTTCTGCTGTTGAAATCAAGCGTTTCTTCCAGGACAGCGAATTGTTCGCTTACGAGAAGTTGACTGACAAGTTCCATTTCGGAGAGGGGGTTTAATCTCCAACGATTCAAAGAGTCAAATATCCTAGGCTATGCAAGTCTAGGATATTTTGTGTCTAGATTACTCAGGCCCCTTCTGCTATAGTTAAAGTACCGACGACGTTTCGTGATTTGACCTAATCACATCGTGAAAGAATCCGTTAGCCAAGTTGGCTCCCACGAAATGACGTGGGCTGGAAGCTCGAGGCAATGTGCCAAGGGTAGGGGATTCGGCGGCTTATCTGTAGCGTCAGCTGTGCCTGGGCGAAAGCTCGTCTGCAGCCATTCGTTCCACAGAGCCCCAATGGGGGATTAAGGCCGGTGTCACGTTTCGTTCGTCGGTTGTAACTTTGTTTTTATGAAAACTCCGGAAACGGAGTTTTCGTTTTGCTAAAATATTGCCTTTTTGTTAAGTTCTTAAGGCCTTTACCCTGGAGGAGGCATGGACCCGATTTTTTACCCCGATCAGACCGATTATCGGCGTACATTCGAAGATGAGCGTGACTATATACGTCGAGCGGTTATGGTTTCTGGAAGCGATTTGGGCCCCAATTTCAGCCCAAGTGATCGCTTCTACGATGCCTGGCGCCGTTTCCCGGAGGATGATGCAAGTCGGCGCATGGGACTTATCGGTGCCGATGAGTTCACTCGTCTCTTCGCGGCTTCGCTGCGCAGGGCCAAAGCCTGGATTCAGGACATCATCAAAGACCATCTCTCCGAATTGGCTACGGTTCTCGACCCCATCGATGAGGTGGCGTCGGGTGGTACGCCGAATCTCGTGGCGTGGTCGCGTGGTGATCTCGGTATCCTGCGCCCCAATGGTCACGCTGCTGATGACCTTCAAACGGTTTGCTCGATTGCAGACCGCTGGGGTGATGACGAGGACCTGATCGTAGAAGAGTCATTGCGTGAGCTCACGCTGGCTTCTAAGATTCGTCGCCTGGAGGCGGTGGATGACTGGGAGTCGGTCACTCGTGACATGACGCACATCAATGAACTGTGCTCGGAGCGTCTCTGGGTTGGCCGTAAGGTTGTACTGACGGTCAATTACGCCGTGTATAAGGACGGCGAGAGGAAAGGGTACGTTCATCCGGGAGTGCCCATCACGTTCGGTTCGAGCCGGCCGCTGGCCACCTGGGATTCCGAGTCTCGGACTCGGCCGGTGAAATGCCGTGTTGTACGGGACGGTGAGACGGTTTGGCTCGTGCTCACGAAGAGTCGCCCCAAAGATCTCGAGGCGACCATTCTTAAGGAAGAGGAGACTGTTCTTGAGGATGGTAAGCAGAAGTGTCGCGTGGCTCTTGACCGTCGCGGCATTATGCATGTGCTTGTGGCGGTGGGAGTTCGTGGCTCCTGGCGCGTCGCTACTCCTGCAGACTGCGAGACGTTCGCCGCGCTTGCGCACTCGAGGCTCTGGACAGATCCACTTCGAGTGCTCGATAACCACGAGCCGTGGAAGAATCCGGAATCAAGTCCGGATTACGTGCGCGTCAAGATGTTGGGACGGTTTTACCGTCATAGCTACCGAAACAACGCGTTGCGCGTAGCTCCGTCGGTCGAGCACCAGATCATCAGCATCGAAACGCTCCTGTCGTCCCTGGGTGCGCAAACAACGCTGAATCACGACTTGTACCGCGCCGGACGGATCCGGAGGGTGCTCGTGCCCAAGCTGTTTGATGGCAACTTCCGACGTCTTGGAATTCTGCCCCCGTAAACTTCCCACCCATGTTCAACCATGGGTGGGCCTTCTTTTTGTAGCAAAAACCATTTTCAGGTATAAAGAATGGCGAAAGTAATGTCTTTTTTGTATGGCCGACAAGTTTATCGTAACGGGCGGAAATGCGCTTCATGGAACGGTGAAGGTGGCTGGGGCTAAAAACGCGGCCTCAAAGATGATCATCGCCTCGCTTCTCACTGCGGATGAGGTGATATTGGCAAATGTGCCACTTCAAAAAGAATCGGACATTGCCCGCGAACTCGTTACCATGCTTGGAGCTCAGTCTGATTTGGTTGATCACACACTTACACTTCAGACGGCGACAATCGCATCAACGTCTGCCATGCAGTTGTCACGCAAGAACCGATTGGCGATTCTTGCACTTGCACCGTTATTGCATCGAGCAGGAGAGGCTTACGTTCCCACGCTTGGTGGCGATAAAATCGGGCCTCGTCCTGTGAATTTTCATTTGGATGCCCTAGAAAAAATGGGGGCAAAAATTGAGGTTGATCATGATGGCTATCGAGCTTCGGTTGAGGGTCGTCTCAAGGGTACGCTTATTGAACTTCCGTACCCATCCGTCGGAGCCACGGAGACGATTTTGTTGGCAGGTGTAATGGCACAAGGCCGTACAGTACTTAAGAATGCCGCAATTGAGCCTGAGATCGTCGACCTCATCATGTTGCTCCAAAAGATGGGTGCGATTATTGAAATGGGTGCGGGACGCCATATTGAAATTACCGGTGTTGAGAAACTGCACGGGTGTCGACACGTGATTCTTCCGGATCGCATGGAAGCGGCCTCTTTTGGATCGATGGCAATCGCCACGCGCGGTGAAATTTTTTGCGAGGGTGCAAAACATCGCGATATGATTACGTTTTTAAACGCAGTCAGACGTATGGGTGCTGATTATGAAGTTAAGAACGGCGGTATTCTTTTTAAAGGTGGCAAGAATTATCAGGGTCTTAAACTTGAGACAGACACACATCCGGGCTTTATGACTGACTGGCAGCAGCCGTTTGTGGTAGCGCTTACCCAAGCTGAGGGAACGTCTGTAGTCCATGAGACGGTGTATGAGGACCGTTTTGGCTACACTGAGACCTTGCGTGAGATGGGGGCGGATATCACTATATTCGATACGTGTTTGGGGGAGGTGAGCTGCCGTTTTAAGGATCATAACCACAAACACTCCGCCATCATTAAGGGGCCCACGCCTCTGAAGGCTGCAGACATCAAATTACTTGATATTCGCGCAGGTCTTGCTTGCGTCATTGCTTCACTCGTGGCTGAGGGCACATCTACCCTCACCGGTTTTGAGCATCTTGAACGTGGCTACGAGGATCTCTATGGTAAATTGAAATCAATCGGTGCAGATATCCGAGCCGAGTAATGTATGTTGATTGAATTACTTTTAAGCGCACCACTTATTGCCTTGGCGTGGGTGGTGGCGATCATCCTGTCCCTTACCGTGCACGAGTTTGCACATGCTTTAGTTGGGAAGTGGCGTGGGGACGATACCGCGGAGCGGATGGGGAGACTCACCTTGAATCCGCTTGCACATCTTGATCCACTTGGAACACTCATGTTGTTGTTTGTGGGTTTTGGTTGGGCCAAGCCAGTACCTTTTGATCCCCGGAATTTGGACAGCCCAGCCTGGGACGGAGTCACGATTGCGCTTGCGGGACCATTTGCAAATTTAGTTTTAGCAACGCTCGGCGGAGTTGCTTTTCGGAATTTGGCAGAATTACAGTTTGCACAAGGAAGTCTGCTTCCAATCTTTTTGATCTTGCTCGTGTTCACGAACCTCATGTTGTTGTGCTTTAACTTGCTGCCTATTCCGCCACTTGATGGCTCAAAGGTAATTGATGCCCTGTTTTATAGAACACGTTATGAGCGTGTAGCTCTGTGGCTCAATATATATGGCCCTAGGGTGCTGCTTGGACTTGTGATTATCTCTATGGTCACAAGCCTGGATGTCTTTGGATTTTTGCAGGTTCCCGCGGTTTTAGCTTGCGATAACCTGGTTGGCCAGTCGTGTCTCGGGTTTCTGAATGCTTCGTTTGGTCAATAGTCCAGAGGCTAATATTGACCTTCTTTTCGGCTTATGTTAGGATTCCGCCACTTGTTTTCTCATGTTAGCGGGAAGACCTTAATCTCGTTATGCCAACAATTAACCAACTCATCCGTAAGGGTCGCAGCAGCAACAAGGCGAAGTCAAAGTCGCCTGCTATGCAGTACACGCTCGACTCCTTGCATCGTAAGCGCACGGACTTGGCTCATGGAGCCCCGTTTAAGCGCGGCGTGTGTGTCAAGGTAACCACCATGACACCTAAGAAGCCTAACTCGGCTTTGCGTAAGATTGCCCGTGTCCGTCTTTCAAATGGAACGGAAGTCACCGCTTACATTCCTGGTGAAGGACACAATCTTCAGGAGCACTCTATCGTGATGATTCGCGGTGGTCGTGTAAAGGACCTTCCTGGTGTGCGCTACCACATTGTTCGTGGTCGCTACGATGCTACTGGTGTTGATGGCCGCAACCGCAGCCGTTCAATCTACGGTACGAAGAAGCCAAAGGCAGGTAAGAAATAAATTGTTCACGGTTGACTGTTGATGGTTCTCGGCTGGTTTGAAAAAACCCGCCGTAAACTGTTAACTGTCAACGGTCAACAGATACTCATTCAATGTTCTCGAGTACTGCGTCCACGCAGGAAGAGGGGAAACCCACGAGAACGCCAAAACGATAAAATGATATGCGTGGTAAGAGTGCTATTAAGCGCGAGCTCGCTCCTGACAGTAAGTATGGGAGCGTTTTGGTTTCCAAGCTCGTGAATTACGTCATGAAGGATGGAAAAAAGTCAGTTGCTGAGAAGGTGGTATACGCCTGTCTCGACAAGGTTGCTGCCGAAACCAAGCAGAACCCAATTGATGTGTTTGATGAGGCTTTGAAAAATATCACCCCAACTGTTGAGGTGAAATCAAAGCGTGTTGGTGGTGCGAACTATCAGGTGCCTATGCCAGTTCGTGGTGATCGTCGCTATGCTTTGGCGTATCGCTGGTTGCTTGTGGCTGCTCGTGGCAAGAAAGGTCGTCCAATGGCTGACAAGTTGGCCGAAGAGCTCATGTTGGCTGCAAAGAATGAGGGTGAAGCCGTGAAGAAGCGCGCTGATGTACAGCGCATGGCAGAGGCGAACCGTGCCTTTGCTCACCTTGCTCGGTAGGTTCATTCAAGCGCTAATTTCACTTTAGATTTTAGACTTTTCACTTCTTTATGCAACGCGATTATCCGCTAGATCGGGTACGTAACATTGGTATTATCGCTCACATTGACGCCGGTAAGACCACCACTACTGAGCGCGTGCTTTTTTACACGGGTAAGAAGCACAAGATCGGTGAAGTGCACGAGGGTGAGGCTACCATGGACTGGATGGAACAGGAGCAGGAGCGTGGTATCACTATTACTGCCGCTGCCACTACTTGTTTTTGGAAAGATCACCGCATTAACATTATCGATACCCCTGGACACGTAGACTTTACCGTTGAAGTTGAGCGTTCTTTGCGTGTGCTCGATGGTGGTGTAACGGTGTTCGATGGAGTCGCTGGAGTTGAGCCGCAATCTGAAACTGTTTGGCACCAGGCCGACAAGTACAAAGTGCCGCGCGTGTGCTTCATTAACAAATTGGATCGCACGGGTGCAGACTTCTATAAGGATCTTGATTCCATTCACAAGCGTTTAACCCCAAATGCTTATCCGATTCAGTTACCAATTGGTACGGAGTCGAATTTCGTTAGTATTGTCGACTTGCTGAACCGCAAGATGTACACCTTTAAGGACGATCTCGGAAAGGATGTCGATATTACGGATGTTCCTGAGGAGCATAAAGCGAAGGTGGAGGAGTACCGCGCAAAGCTTGTCGAGGCTATTGTGGAAAATGATGAAGCCTTGATGGAACGCTTTTTCTCTGGCGAAGAGATCTCAGTACCTGAGCTTAAAGTAGCTCTCCGTAAGGGTGTGGTCGCCATGAAGATCTTCCCGGTTTTGTGTGGTTCAGCTTTGAAGAACAAGGGCGTTCAGCTCATGCTTGATGCCGTTGTTGATTACTTGCCATCGCCACTTGATCGTCCTGCTGTTGAAGGTTTTAGCCCAGAGAATCCAGATGAGAAAATTGTTTGCCCAGCCAAGGACGATGCTCCATTTGCAGCTTTGGCCTTCAAGATTGCGGCTGACCCATTCGTGGGTAAGTTGGCCTTCTTCCGTGTGTACTCCGGTTCCTTGAAATCCGGTACGTATGTGTTGAACACCGCTACTGGAGAGAAGGAGCGTATTTCTCGCATCGTGCGTCTGCATGCGAACTCTCGTGAAGAAGTTGATCAGGTATTTGCTGGAGAAATTGCAGCCGCGGTGGGTTTGAAGGGTACGGCCACGGGTCAGACCTTGTGTGATGTTGATCATCCAATTGTGCTTGAGAACATCGTGTTCGCTGAGCCGGTTATTTCTCAGGCTATTGAGCCGAAGACGAAGGGTGACCAAGAAAAGATGGGTATGGCTTTGTCCAAACTCATGGAAGAGGATCCAACCTTCCACGTGCATACGGATACCGATACTACTCAGACCATCATTCAGGGTATGGGAGAACTTCACCTTGAAATCATGGTGGATCGCATGAAGCGCGAATATGGCGTGGAGGTGACTGTTGGTCGTCCGCAGGTTAGCTACCGCGAAGCTATTCGTGGTGCTGCTGAAGGCGAAGGTAAGTACGTGAAGCAATCCGGTGGTCGCGGTCAGTATGGTCATGCTTGGATCAAGGTTGAGCCAAACACGGATACTGAACACCCAGGTTTCCAGTTCTTTGATGAAATTAAGGGTGGTGCAGTGCCACGTGAATACATCGCTCCAATTGAGAAGGGTGCTCGTGAAGCTAACGATCGCGGTGTTTTGGCAGGCTTCCCACTTATTAACGTAAAGGCGACGGTTTTCGATGGTTCTTACCACGAAGTGGACTCCAACGAAGCTGCCTTTAAGATGGCTGGTTCCATGGCTTTCCAGGAAGCTGTGCGTTTGGCTAAGCCAGTTCTTCTTGAGCCGGTTATGAA
>JAUPWK010000007.1 GCA_030916555.1 Patescibacteria group bacterium
AAGCAGTGGTTGAACGTGGAGGCTTGCCTGAGGAGCCTGTAGAGCTAGCGGAACTTCCAGGTATCGGCCCGTACACCTCTCAGGCAGTGGCCGCCTTTGCCTTTAAGCGGCCAAAGGCGGCCCCCGTGGACACGAACATTGAAAGAATTCTGAAACGAGTCTTCAAAGCGTATAACTTCACAAAGCCTGAGATCGCTGTGCTTGCGCGTGAGCTTGTCCCGGGGGATAGTTGGAGTTGGAATCACGCGCTTATGGATTTGGGCGCTACTGTCTGCACTGCCAAGAGTCCCAAGTGTGAAGCGTGTCCTATCAAGGATTTGTGTGCCAGTTATCCGTGCTCAGGAAATGACGTTGTAAAGAAGCCGCAAGGGAAGTTTAAAGACTCAGACCGCTTTTACCGCGGAGCGCTTGTTTCATTTTTACGCCAACACAACGTTTTACGACGCAAGCAGGTAGGAGAAAAACTCGGCCTCACGGATTCGGACCGATGTGGGCGGATTATCGACAGCCTCATTAAGGACCAATTCATTATTGAGGAGGCAGGTGGTAAACTGTCACTACGAAATTGAGGAGGGTTCATATGTCTCTGCGATTACCATCCTGAAGCGAATGTCGAAGGATCCGAGGCCTGACACATCCGTCGGACTTGGGACTGTGATTGCTAGAGAAGTTCACGGGAACGGTAATTAATTTGTAAGTGCTTTAGAAAATATGGCTTTACTCGAATTCTTTGGAGACACTTGTCCGCACTGCATCACCATGAAGCCGCTCGTTGAAAAGATTGAAAAGAAACTTGGGGTTACGTTTGAAAAATACGAAGTTTGGAATGATGAGGAGAATGCCAAAAAACTGGCAGGTATCGACAAGGGATTGTGCGGTGGGGTGCCGTTTTTCTATAACACCGAATCAAAGCACTATATTTGCGGCTCTTGTGACGAGACGGCGCTTAAAGCGCTCGCAGAGGGTAAGAAACCATAATATGAAAATGACCTCCGCTCTCTTGGCCTGTGCGATGCTTTTTGTATTGGGTGCTGGTTGTACGCTCCCGAATGAGCTAGCGTGGCTTGGAGGCGCGGAGAGCGTTGTGAGTGCTGATGTCGATCTTACGAATGGCTCAGTAATTGTGCTCCATGACTCATCAGCGAATCCGCTTGAGCGCCTTAAAAAAGTACCTGATCGTGAAGTAACCGTAAGTGACTGGTTGGCTGGAGAAAAGGCGACGATTACTTGGTCAGAGACATATGATCGCGAAACTGCTGAGTCGATAGCTGCGCGTACGGCTGCCGAGCACGCTACGGGCGTTGGCGAGACTCCAAACATTCCAGACGCCGTTTATGAGACCATTTCGCTGGGCGGAACATTGGCAACTGAGAGTTTGGCGGCTGGCGACAGAATCCGGTTGCCGTCTGATTGGCCAGAGGGAGCCGTTGAGGCTCGGGAGGGAAATACGCTGATCTGGTTATCGAGAAAACAGTATGACGAACTTGAGGCGACGCGCCACACGCAGTTGTCGCTTGGCGCAATTGATGCAGGGTTGTCGCACGTTGCTGACGGTATACAGACCGTCAAAGATCTGATTGGAACAGTCACGGGCGATAATTCGACGGTAACGGCACAGCCCGCAATTACTGAGATTGAAGCAGATGTTGAGTGGGGGACTTATGCCCTTACCTGGAACGACGCACAGGTGCGCGTTCAAACCATAAGCGCGGAAAATCAGTTCGCGCGCTATACCATCCTCGCGAATCCAGAGAACCCACTTATCCTGGCGGTCGAATTAAAACCTTGGGCCTTTAGTACGGAAGCCTTGGGCATCTTGGGAGCTGATCTGAATCTCAATGGATACGAAATCACAAAAATTTCTACACCTCGGTCAGTGACGATCACACCGTAAGCAAAAGACCTCCCAAATTTGGGAGGTCTTTTGCTTATTCGAATTTACCTAACCAGTGTGGATCAGTTTTGACGTCGAGTTCAAGGTAATACTTTTGATTGGTAACTGCCTCGAGCTCATTGCGAACGGACTGACCGATTTCTTTGATACCCTGACCGCCCTTACCAATAATCATCGGCTTGTAGCGTTCAGCGTTGGTGTAGATGGTGGCGTTGACGTAAACGAGCTTGTCGCTGCGCGGCTCGACGGCGTTCACTTCAACGTGTGTTGTGTAGGGAACTTCTTCACGTAAGCGGAGGAAGAGTTTTTCACGGATGAGCTCAGAAAGCCAGACCTCATTGCTTAAGTTCGTGAATTGGAACTCTGGGTACATGGCTTCGCCCTCAGGGAGCTGATCAAAGATCCAGCGCTCTAC
Source organism: Patescibacteria group bacterium (assembly GCA_030916555.1). Lineage (GTDB taxonomy): Bacteria > Patescibacteriota > Patescibacteriia > UBA9934 > UBA9934 > JAGORL01. The sequence continues at coordinate 2,310 of JAUPWK010000007.1, forward strand.
CAGGTCAGTATTCTTGCCCGTTAAAGCTGAGACCTCAACGTAGTTATCAAACTGAGTCGCTAAGTCTCGGTAGTAATCGATGTAGTTGCGTGAGGCCTTGTCATCAATCATGTTGATGACAAGTAGCTTCGGTTTCTCAACGGCCTCAATCATTTTCATGGCCTGCTTTTCTTCATCGCCCAAGGCACGCGTTGGGTCAACAACGTACACGACGGCATCAACGCCGTGGAGCGACTCTTTGGCGTAGCTCAAAAGCTTCTGCGTCAACGGATCTTTAGCTTTCTGCATGATGCCTGGGGTATCAACGACAACGGCCTGACCGAGTGGGCGGTTGATGATTCCAGAAATAGGCAAACGGGTCGTCTGGGGTTTTGGTGTTGTAATGGCGACCTTGGAGCCGACCATGGTGTTAAGGAGCGTTGATTTCCCAACGTTAGAGCGGCCAATAATGGTGACAAGTCCTGATTTCATAAGAGGTGATCAATGCGAGGGTTTCGCAAATAAGTTAAGTGGATAGATTAGCAGGGAAATAGGATTTTGGCAAGGTTTCGTGTTATGCTTTGCGTAAATATATGACAAATACTACATCTGCGTTTAGTGTTGACGAGGTTTTGAAGGCCAGCTGGGCGAGCGTTAAGAAAGATTGGACCAAGTATCTGACGCTTTATGCCGCTGTTTTTCTTATTTACATTGTGTACTTTGTGGTGATTGGAGTGCTGTTCCGAGTACTCCATATTCCACAGGCACTTGATTCGATTTTTTCACTTTTACTCGGCGTGTACGTGACCATGGTAATGACTCGTGGGGCGCTCATGATTGTGCGTGCCAAGAAGTTCGACATGGGCGAGATCATGAAGTTTGAAAGCAAAATGTACCTCAGCACCTTGCTCGCCATGGTGTTGTACTACATTGCCTGTTTGGTTGGATTCGTTTTGTTCATTGTGCCGGGAATTATTGCTGCGATCATGTTCGGTTTCGCGTTTTACAGCATTGTTGATAAAGGCGCTGAAGGAATCCAGGCGCTTGAGGACAGCATGCGCATGACCAAGGGCAATAAATTAAACGTATTCTTTTTCCAGTTTTTGCTCGGCCTCGTGACGCTGGCAGCTATCGCATTGCCGGGCGTTGTTATTCTCATGGGTACACTCGCCATCTCTGGTGGCGATTTCCGCAATACGCAACTTGGGATCGGTATTGTTGCCGGTGTACTTTGGGGCGTGATTTTACTTGGAGTTAGTGTTGTTTCAGGAATGGTGAGCACGGCTGCTCACGCGTACATGTATAATAAGATGCGAGCCAAGACTCCATTAACCATTGCGAAGTAAATTTTTTATGGCGAAATCAAGTAAGGGTGCAAAGCGGGGGGTATCGGAAGCGGCCATGTGGACGATTACGATTTTGACCCTTGCAGTTTCCTGTGCGGCGCTAGCAACGTTGATCAGTGAGAACCAGGCCTTGCGCATGGAGAATGATCAGCTCATTGTAGCTGCCGAATAACTAGCCAAGAATACAAAAAGCTTCTAGGATATCCTAGAAGCTTTTTGTATGCTAAAAAATCTCATCAAATCATTTCTTTACGCAGTTTACGATGTTCGCTTACAAAAGCGTTTAGCAGCTGGACCATTCCCCAAGCATTTGGGTGTGATTTTAGACGGTAATCGTCGGCATGCTAAGGCTCTTGGTTTGTCAGCGGGCGACGGGCATAAGCTTGGCGCCAAAAAGGTTCGGTCTTTGCTGACGTGGTGCGGCGAGTTTCAGATTCCCGTGGTGACACTTTGGGTGTTCAGCACTCAGAATTTTTCACGCGATCCAGAAGAGGTAAAGACACTCATGCAACTGTTTATCGATCAAGCGAATGCCATGAAAACTGACGAGGAGTTTATCAAGAACGATATTCGTGTCCGCGTCCTTGGTCGTAGGGATGATTTGCCGGATGATGTGAAACGAGCTTTAGATGATTTGGAGTCGACCACTGCAAATCGCAAAGGCATGCTCGTCCAGCTCGCCTTAGCTTACGGCGGACGCGAGGAGATTGTCGACGCCTGTAAAAATTACATCCTTGAAAGTCACAAACAAGGGATCTCAATGCCAGCCGCCGCAGAGCAGATCACTGAGGAAGCTTTATCCAAACAAATGTATAACGGCGAGGTCGCCGACCCAGACTTCATTATTCGCACCTCCGGTGAGGTTCGTTTGTCTGGTTTTTTGCTCTGGCAATCTGCCTTTAGCGAGTATTACTTCCTGGACGTCAACTGGCCAGGCTTCCGCCGTGTCGACTTTTTGCGTGCTTTGCGATCGTTTCAGACTCGTCAGAGAAGGTTCGGGAAGTAACTCGCAAGACCCTGAACGGATGTGAGGGGTCTAGAAAACTGGTAATGGAACACCTGATCAACTGTTTCGATAGACCCTTCACCTTCGTTCAGGGTCTGGAGGAATTTTGACGAAGTGATCTTTTATACTTTCTTTACAAGTGCCGTGACGAGTTCCACATGCGGCGTGTGGGGGAACATATCGATAGCGCGGATGGCTTCGACGTCGTAGTATTTTTGCAGTTCGACCATTTCCCGGGCAAAGTTTTTATAGTTACACGAAACGTAAACGATGCGAGGGGGCAGGGCAGTGATAACGTCCTTGAGCGCTTTGTCATGCATACCGGCGCGTGGAGGATCGAGGATAACAACATCGGCGCCGATTTTCATCCAGTCGTAATCTTCTGTTTTTGCGTCAAAGAAATCAACCTGAACACCACTTAGCTCGGCATTTACTTTGGCGTCAGCAATGGCTTGTGGAACAAGCTCGACACCAATAGTTTTCTTGGCGTCATTAGCCATAGAGATGGCAAAGAAACCGGTACCACAGTACAAATCAAGCAAAGTTTTATCGGTAAGGTCGCCAGCAAATTCACGCACCGTGTCTTGCAGGAATGCGGCGCCGGTAGGATTGGTTTGAAAGAAAGCGTTTGGTGAGATGCGATATTTGTAGCCGCCGATCTGTTCTTCAATTGTTCCAGGACCGTACAGCACGCGCAGCTCATCACCAACGGACACATCACTGATTGTGTGGTTAAGCGACCAGACGAGGGTTGTTGGACCGGCAAGGCCATTCAGTTTTGCAAAAGCAAGTACAGCAGCCTGCTCCTCGTCAGCATCTTTCGGAGTGCTCGTCACGATAGTGATCATCGTTTGTCCGAGTGTAGTAGATCGAATGACTGCATAGCGCAAAAATCCGACGTTCGCTTTACGATCGTAAAAACTGAGACCTGAGGTTTTGACCCAATCACGAGTGATTGCGAATAGCTTATCAATTTGGGTGTCGGCTAAGAAGCATGGGTGATTATCAATCACTCTCCACCACTTGCCTTTCTCACGCAGTCCAACAGCGCCTTGCCAATCAATCACAAAATCCATGCGATTACGGTAATGCTCTGTTACTGGCGCAGGCACGATATCTTTTACGCGCAAATCAAGTTTTTTGATCTTGAAAGAGCCGTTGATATCAGAGAGTTTTTGCTGCAACTGTTTCTCATAAGGGATATGAGACCAGCCACAGGAACCACAGACCTCAGGATTTGGACAAAGAGTGTTCATAGAAGCGGTAAGCATAGCGATTTTTTGAGTTTCGTCAATTTTCTGTTACTCTTACGCTGGTTAAGATGATTAATCGTCGGCAGTCAGCGACCGATCAACCACGTTAACCGCTCGCAATATGATCGTCATCGCTCACGACATTCGCAGTCTCCATAACATTGGCTCCATTTTCAGAAATGCGGCTGCCTTTGGGGTTGAAAAGCTTTACCTTACTGGTTTTACTGCCACACCTCCGCGTAAGGAGATCGCTAAAGTGGCGTTAGGTGCGGAAGATCTTGTGGCCTGGGAGGCTGGGGAAGTGAGCACGGTCATTGCGAGTCTCAAGGCAGACGGCTACACTGTCTTTGGGCTTGAGACCGGAGTAGATGCACAGAATATTGCAGAGACAAAGGCAGACAAGCTTGCCTTAGTACTCGGAAACGAAGTAGCCGGGATCGATCAAGCTACGCTTGCGTTATTAGACGGGAAATTGGTGATTCCTATGAACAAGAAGCAGTCACTCAATGTTTCCGTTGCAAGTGGGGTAGCGATGTATGTACTCAGTGCGCGGTCATAGCTCAGCTGGATAGAGCGCTTCCCTCCGAAGGAAGAGGTCGGACGTTCGAATCGTCCTGGTCGCACAGTGCGTAAATACTGCGTATGACAAGTGTATCCGTGATTATCCCGGCCAAAAACGAAGCTCGGTATTTGCCGGGCTTGCTTGCGGCGTTGAAGACGCAAACATACCAGCCACTTGAAATCATTCTCGCTGACGCTGCTTCAACGGACAACACCCGTCAGATTGCAGAGGCGGCGGGGTGCAAAATAGTCGCAGGTGGTTTGCCTGGTGCTGGCCGCAATGCCGGAGCCGCAGTCGCCACGGGCGAGCTTTTGCTGTTCCTTGATGCAGACGCGCAAATTACCGATTCGCGATTTTTAGAGCTCGCCGTTACGGAAATCCAGGATAAACACTTTGCAATTGCCACTCCAGACATCCGGCTCCAAGGAGGAAATTGGGCAGACCGGTTCGGTCATGCTTTGTACAACCTTTATGTACGCGCTTGGGGTGCCTGGCGGCCACACGCCCCCGGTTTTTGTATATTTATTACTCGAGCATTGTTTGAGAAGATCAAAGGTTTTGATGAGTCGATTAAGTTGGCTGAGGACCATGAGCTTGCAATGCGTGCTGGGAAACTCGGGACATTTGGTTTTTTAAATACAGTCACAATTGCCGTCACGGATCGTCGTTTTCGACGTGACGGTTCATTTAAAATTGCAGGCAAATACGTCTTAGCTGAACTTCACATGTTTTTCTTAGGGCCAATTCGCCACGATTACTTCCATTACGACTTTGGATACGACGAAGAAACGCATACCAACCGCCAAGAATGAACCGTGTTACAATAAGGGAAGTATGTCCCGGCCCATTCCGGTTGAGATTATTCCCTCGCATATTCATCTATCTGAAGCTGATCACGTCAGCTTATTTGGTGCTGGCCACGCCGGTACTATCAGTACGGCTCTGTCGCAACACGGACAGTACGCATACACGGAAACGGTCGAGATCTTTGGTAAGCTGAAAAAAGGTTTAGATTTGCGTGTGCTCGGCCCATTTCGGAAGTGTACTCAAGTAGAGCTTACTCCCACAGAAGCTACGCTTTTGGGGATTCAGGCACCTTTCGCGAGGAGCGGTGATTTAACAGGAGCGGGGAAGTGTCGCTTATCTGGACCGGCGGGAGAAGTGAAGGCGCAGGCGGTGGTGATTATCCCAAAGCCGCATCTTCATGTGTCAGATACGGAAGCGAAAGCCATGCGTCTTGAAAATGGTAAAGAAGTAGCGCTGGATATTTTAGGCGACGTTCCCCAGACCCTTGAAAATGTGATTGTACGTGTACACCCAACCTATCGTTTAAGACTTCACATTCATCCTGACCTCGCTCGCGATCACTGGTTGACAGGCGTCTTGCATGCCAGACTTAGAGAATCGCACGTGTAATATGCGTTTGTCATTACCTGTACTCCTTCTGTGTCTTGGGCTTGGTGGATTATCACCTCTATTTGCGCAAGCAAGCGCGGTTGATCTTTCCATTGCGGCCAGCAGCATCAAATTTTCAGAAACGACCCTGTATTCTGGAGAAACAGTCAGAATTTACGCCACCATTAAGAACTCTGGAGATACTGATTCAACTGCTCAAGTTTTCTTTTATCAAAGCGATTACTTGATTGGAAAATCACAACCCGTATCCGTTTTGGCCGGAGGGGGATCTGATGACGTGTTCGTTGATTATAAGTTGCCAACCGGATCTTTTAATATCCGTGCGGTGATTCAAGGCGCAAATCCTGTTGATGGCAACGCCGCTAACGATACTGCCATTACGCCGCTTTTCAAAACCGTGAGCGATGACGACCGTGATGGGGTTTTAAATGAAAATGATAACTGCGTGGAGGATGCAAACGCTGACCAAGCAGATCTCGATGCTGATGGTCGTGGTGACGTGTGTGATTCAGACCTCGACAATGATGGTGTGAGTAATGGTGATGATGATTATCCACGTGACGCCAGCAAATCGAAAGACGCCCCGCCTCCTGTAGTTATTGAAACACCCAAGGTAACTCCAAAGGTTGAAGTTCCGATAGTCACCGTTCCGGTGCCAACACCTGTTGTGCAGCCAGTAGTCACAACATCGACTTCGGGTGCAGAGCCTGTACCTGAAGTTATGGGTGTCCAAGATACGCAGTTAGAAGATCAGGCAGTTATCGATGGTGAGCAGGTGGCATTTGATTTGAGTGGGCTCGGCTACGGTGGTCCAGTCGCATCTCCGGCTGCGCGTTTCACCGTTGAGCAAAAAAATTGGCATACCTATGAGTTTGTAGCTGTCCCACCGCTTGGCGGAGGTGATTACACTTTTGCTTGGGATTTTGGTGACGGCGCAACTTCAGTCCAGTCCAACATCACTCATACTTTCAGCACCTCCGGAAGCTATACGGTAACTTTAGCAACAGTAGCTGCTGACGGAACGGTTACAAGTGATACGCAGAAATTGTCTGTTTCATTTTTTCATTTAGCCAATCCGCTGCTGTTATTAACACTCGGCGCCCTCGGCATGATCCTGATTGGGTTACTCACGTTGATTTTCCGTCTACGCAAAGGTGAGGAAGTATGATTAAGCGGATTTTCTCATCGGCGTCCACCTCAGTGGTGAGTGCTGCGGTTATCGTGGCTAGTTTTTCGTTATTGTCCCGCCTGGTTGGTTTTGCGCGTGACCGCATTTTGGCTGGAGTCTTTGGAGCGGGGGATTCGCTTGATGTGTATTATGCCGCCTTCCGTATTCCTGATTTTATTTTCCAACTGATTGTTATTGGTGCGCTGTCAGCCTGTTTTATCCCAGTTTTTACAGGTTACTTTGGCCGGGATGACAAAAAAGCTTGGAGGTATACGAGCAACATCGTCAACATTCTTTTGGTCGCCTTTGTTGTGATTGCGGTGGCCGGTGCTCTGCTTGCTCCGGTCTATACCCCATACGTTGTTCATGGTTTTTCACTTGAAAAGCAAGCCTTGGTGGTTCAGGCGACACGCATTCTGTTCTTGGGCCAAACCTTCTTTGCTATTTCCATGGTTTTCGGTTCAGTGCTTCAGGGCGCGAAGCGTTTTGTTCTATATTCCTTTGCGCCTATCGTTAATAATTTAGGTATTTTGTTCGGTGCAATTTTCTTGGTTCCAGTTTTTGGGCTCATGGGTTTGGCATGGGGTGCGGTGCTTGGTGCTATGCTGCACGCCCTCATTCAAACCGTTGGTGTGTATTCCTTGGGGTATCGCTACTCATTCGTTTTCGATCTCTCAGATAAAGATGTTCGCCAAACCATCCGTCAGATGGGGCCACGCGTCCTTGGTTTGGCAGTCGGGCAATTGAATTTTTTGCTCATGACGGTGATTGCTTCGGGTCTCGCGGCAGGATCTGTTACGGTTTTACAGTTTGCGTATAACCTTAACTTTTTCCCAATTGGTGTTATTGGAGTTTCTTACGCCATTGCTGCCTTCCCAACCTTTTGTGACTTTGTAAAATCAAATCAACCCGAGAAATTACGTGACTCTTTCAGCGCCACTATTCGGCAGGTCATGTTTTTCATTATTCCAATCACCGTTGTCACTTTGTTACTTCGGGCCCAGATTGTACGTTTAGTTTTTGGCGCTGGGGCTTTCGATTGGGCCTCGACTATTACCACTGCGGACACCTTGGCAATGTTTGCGATCAGTTTCTTTGCGCAATGCTTGATCTTTGTGCTTATCCGTATGTTTTTTGCATACGGCGATAGTTGGACGCCGTTTATTGCTGGCATTGTGTCTGCGGTGATCAATGCCGTTGCGGGCGTGTTGCTTGTTCGTCAGTTAGGAGTCGTTGGATTGGCCTGGGCATTTTCCTTGGCTGAAATGGCAGAACTGATCATGCTCTGGCTCTTACTGAAGTCGAAAGGCGGAGCGCTGGATGAAAAGTTGATCTTGAAATCCACGTTTATTCTCAGTTTAGCTGGGTTAGCTTCTGCAGTTGTGATTCAGTCAGTGAAATATGAAATCGTTGAAGTTCTTCAGTTAGATAGCTTTTATCACGTTTTCATTCAGACGGTTGTGGCGGGTGGGGCGGGATTGTTTATGTATTTTGCTACCGCCTTTATCTTGAGAAGCCCAGAAATGCTGGCCTTCGCTCAGGGCTTGAGGGCTCGTTTCATGAAAGCCGCCAAACCTACGGAGACCGTGCAACAAGAGCTGGTTTAGACTTCATGCACTCCTATAGCTTGTAACTCACCTCTAAGTTCGCTACATTAGCGATATGCCTGACTTTGATGATGACATTTTGGATCCCGAGATCGATCCAGATGAGCTGGATCCGGATCTTGAGGAACTTGAGAAGATTGAAGAAGAGGACGATGACGCCTTGGGTGATTTTGGCGAACCGCCAAATCCTGGGCAAGATCATGACGAACCCTTCGGCAGATTGCGCCACTAGCGCAATTTTGCTTTCCTGGGGTGAAAAGGTTATTGTAATAGCCATTAGGAACATAAATTTTGCCTCTATACCATCCCGACGTTGAGGAGGGATCAGTAGACCGACGGCCTCATGGGCCTCGGGACCTAACCCTTCATTAAACTCAGGGTGGTGAGTGAATTGTCTGTATGCTGTCCGCCAACGAACTGCGTAAAAAATACATTGCTTTCTTTTTGAGTAAGGGTCACGCCGAGATTCCTTCAGCTTCAGTCGTGCCTGAAAACGATCCAACAGTTTTGTTTACTACAGCCGGCATGCATCCGCTTGTGCCGTATTTGCTTGGAGAGCCTCATCCAATGGGGAAGCGCTTGGTCGACTACCAGCGCTGTATTCGTACAGGAGATATTGATGACGTAGGTGATGACACGCACCTGACCTTTTTTACGATGCTCGGCAACTGGTCGCTGGGTGATTATTTCAAGAAAGAGTCCATCGAATGGTCGTTTGAGTTCTTAACGAGCGCTGAGTGGTTGAATATTCCCTTGTCACACCTTGCTTTTACTGTTTTTGAAGGTGACGAGAATACGCCGTTTGATCAAGAATCTTACGATCATTGGATCAGACTTGGCGTATCGGCCGATAGAATTTCCAAGCTCGGCAAAGAAGACAACTGGTGGGGTCCAGCCGGTAAGACCGGTCCGTGCGGTCCTGATACTGAGATTTTCTATTGGGTCGGTGAAGGTGAGCCAGTCGGCAATAAAGGCACGCACCCCAAGCCCTGGATGGAGATTTGGAATAACGTCTTCATGCAATTCAACAAGCAAGATGACGGCTCGCTGAAGCCGCTCGAGAATGGAAGTGTCGACACTGGCATGGGCCTTGAACGCACCATCGTTGCCTTGCAGCACCGCAATAACGTTTACGAGACGGAGTTGTTTACCGGAATCCTCGGAAGACTAGAGGAGCTATCTGGTTTTAAGTATGACAAGAGCATCGAGCATAAAATGTCGATGCGCGTAATCGCGGACCATCTCCGAGCCGCGTCAATTATGTTCATGGACGGAGTTGAGCCAAGCAATAAGGACCAGGGCTATATTCTTCGCCGCTTGATTCGTCGCGCCATTCGTCACGCCAAAAAGCTTGGAATTGATGCTCAAAACCTTGTAGCGCCGATTGTTGATGAGATCGTTAGTTCACTTGGTGAGGCCTACCCGGTGCTTGTCGATAAGCAGGACAAGATTGTTGCTGGCTTACTTGCTGAAGCGCAAAA
>JAUPWK010000050.1 GCA_030916555.1 Patescibacteria group bacterium
CTCGATGAAAACCTCCGCCCAGCCCTCAAGGCCGCCGGATTGGTTACTCGCGATCAGCGCAGCAAAGAACGCAAGAAGCCAGGTAAGCACGGTGCTCGTCGCTCGCCACAGTGGCGCAAGCGTTAATCTCAAATTACAAGCAAAAACCCCTTCACAAGAGGGGTTTTTGCTTTGACAAAAGCATTGTGAAGTGTTATTCTTCTTTGTCCATTCGGACGGGAGGTTGATCATGGCTCGTGAGAATGTGATCGTGTTCGTGGAGGACCGTGAGAGTGTGCCTGAGGAAGATTTGAAGCTGGAAGGGATCGAGCTCAAGGACGGGACGCGCATCAGCATCGAGGTGACCGATGTGGGCGAAACCACTATCGGTCTCAAGCTCATGCTGCTCGATGCTCATGAGGACGACGAAGACGCCGAGTACGAGTTCGAGGTGCGGATCGATCCGAAGGTCATCCTCGATGGTCGGAAGGTCGACATGATGTCTTTCCTGGACAGCATGACGGCCGATCTGGATCGGTTTCTCGAGTGCTTCTTCGCCAACGTCATCGCGAACGAGGCGCGCATCAGCATCACGAACGCGGGGTTCGATGCCATCGTGAATCTGTCGTTGCGCGGCTACGAGGAGGAGCTTCGGATTCCGCGGGACGAGGCCGAAGTCTACTTCTTGTTCATTGGCGAGTGAATCGCGTGTGCGCCGGATGGCTTTGACGAGATGCAAATCAGCGTCTTCAAGCTGTCTGGCGCGCTCTTTTATTTTGTCTGGTTTTAGCGTATTCTTAGCCCCATGTCACAACTCGCAAGAAATACCTTGATGCTCACTGCCGCTTCAATTGGACAGAAGATAGTGGCCTTTTTGTATTTTGCGCTTATCGCTCGGACGATTGGGGATGAGGCTACGGGTGCGTATTTTATTGCGCTTGCGCTCGTGACCTCGATTGGAGTGCTCGATGACGTCGGGCTAACGGCGGTAGTTATTCGCGAGGTCGCTAAGACGCCGGAAAGGACTAAAGAGCTATTGCGTAATGTTGTTGGGATTAAGTTGATCACCATGCCGATCACGATTGTCCTGGCGCTTGTGTTGCCAGCCTGGCGAGGGTTCGATGCTCAGACCACGATGTTGGTCGACCTGGCGATTGTCGTGATGCTGCTCGATACCATGTCTGTAACCTTGTATGGAGTTTTGCGTGGGATGCACCAGCTCAAGTTTGAGTCGATGGGGATTTTTGTAGGGCAAACCTTAACGACAATCGTTGGTCTGATTGCACTCGTCAGTGGGGCACGAGACCTCCGCTTACTTGTGGTGGCTTTAATTGTGGGTAGTGGTTGGAATGCAGCTTTTGCAATGTATCAGGTGGTGAAACGAGCTGGCTGGGGGGCGTTTGTGCCGTCGTACTCGCAAGCCTTGCCGACTCTCAAAGTTAGCTTCGTGTTTTTCTTAGCAGCTTTGTTTGTGAAGGTTTACTCATACATCGACTCATTTACTATCCAGGCATACCTCGGCAATGACGCAGTTGGAGTCTACGCTGTGGCCTATAAATTTACTTACGCTTTTCAATTTCTGCCGTTAGCCTTTGTCGGTGCCTTGTACCCAACCATGAGCGCGCTTGCTGACAAGCCGGCCGAGTTAAACCGCACACTCATTAAAGCCGAGTGGTACTTGTCCATGCTGGCTGCTCCAATTGTATTTGGTATCTTTGCATTAGCTCCTGAGATTATCGACTTTTTCTACACCGACGCCTTTGCTGGCGCCGCACCGGTTCTAAGCGTGTTAATTTTTGTCCTGTTATTTATCTTCCTCGATTTTCCGCTTGGTTCACTTTTGAATGCCACAGGTCGCCAAGCAGTAAAGACAAGCTTGATGGGTGGAGCTATGGTAGTAAATGTTGTTGGCAATTTATTGCTCGTTCCAAAGCTCGGCATCATGGGAGCAGCGGTGGCGGCGTTATTCACCTTTGTCTTTTTGTTTGGTGGTGGCTGGATTGCAGCCATGAAAATTACAAAAATTCGTTTGATTGAACTTGTGAGGGCTACGGGCGGCTTCTTTGTGGCGGGTGCGATTATGGCGGTAGTCGTCATGTTTCTCAAGTCACAAATCTACTGGATACTCACCATTCCTGTTGGAGCTGTAGTGTTTATCGGCGTGTCGTTTATCACGAGAGCTTTAACATTTGTTCATGTTCGCCAGATCAAGATGCTGATCAGACCTACGTATGTCGAGAATTCTTCTTCCGACAATTGATTTCCCACCGGCCCGCGGTGGAGTGGCCCGGTATATTGGTGCAATTACGCAAACCTTTCCAGATCAGGTGAAACTTTTGGCACTCAAAAAAGGAAAACTTGATCAGCTTATCTTCCGATTATTGTGGACTGGCCGTTCTTTTGATGCCATTTGGACGCATCACGTGTTGCCGATTGGAACTGCGGCCATGATCGTCAAAAAAATGACAGGGAAGCCGTATGTTGTTTTTCTCCACGGTCTTGATTTTGACTTAGCACGACGTAATCCTTGGAAACAAGCACTCACCAAACACGTTCTGCGTTCAGCTGCGCGCGTAGTTACAAACTCTCAGGCTTTGGCTACAGAAGTTCGTGCGTTTGTTGAACTTGATCGTGAGCCGCTCGTCATCTATCCAACCTTGAATGACGAGCTCGTGGCCACAAGTAAACTCCCCCAAGCGAAATCTGAAAAAGTAAACCTCAAGAAACTTGGCGAACTTGCTCTGGGCGTGTCCCGGTCAGCTACACCGATGTTTGTTGCGGCTGGTGTGAGCGGACTCAAATTGCTCACCGTGGCTCGCTTGGTCGAGAGAAAGGGTCACCTCAAGGTCCTTGAGGTGCTTACCCAGATTCCCGAGGCTACCTATCACCTTGTAGGCAGCGGTCCGATGCTTGGAACAATTCAGGCCAAAGTCCAGGAACTCGGCTTGCAGGATCGAGTTCGCATTACCACGGATGCCGCTGACGACGCTTTGCCAGAGATTTACCGAGCCGCTGATATTTTTGTGATGCCGACTACGAAAACGGAACGGGATCGTGAGGGTTTTGGAATTGTGTACCTTGAGGCTCAAGTTTTCGGTGTACCGGTGATTGCTACACGCCATCCCGGTGTTGATGAAGCGGTGAAAGATGGCGAAGGGGGGATACTCATTCCCGATACGCCTCAGGAGTTACTGACTGCGATTACGCGTTTGAAAGATTCAAAGGTCCGGAGTACGTTAGGTGCTCGTGGCAGGGCCCGTGTGCTCCATGAATTTACCCGCGAACAGCAGATGTATAAGTTGCGCGAACTTCTCTAGCAATCACCATCCCGAGTCCGACGAGGGGTCAGTTCCTGACACATAATGTGTCAGGCCTCGGATCCTTCAGTATTCGCCTCAGGATGGTAACCGCACAGGTGTATGAATCCCCTCATTTCCGTAGTCATTCCTACCTACCAACACGCGGCTTCATTGCCGAAATGTTTAGATTCGATCTTTGCGCAAACCTATCGGCCGCTTGAGGTGATCGTGGTTGATGACGGCTCAACTGACGACACGCAGGCGGTGCTTGCGCGTTATGCGGAACGGATAGTTTCGATCCGACAAGAGAACGCGGGTGCGAACCCAGCACGTAATCGTGGGTTGCATGAAGCTAAGGGGGATTACGTGATTTTCTGCGATGCCGACGTTACTATGTCGCCGGGCATGCTAGAGCGCATGTACAGCGAGCTTACTCGGCACCCTGAGGCGAGTTATGCCTATAGTGGCTTCTGGTTTGGCTGGAAGCATTTTAAAGGTATTTCGTTTTCAGCAGATGGACTCAAACGTACAAATTTTGTGCATACGAGTTCGCTGGTGCGCCGATCTGACTTTCCAGGCTTTGATGATGCGATTAAGCGTTTACAGGATTGGGACGTCTGGCTCACCATGCTTGAGCATGGAAAAGTTGGCATCCTTGTGCCTGAGACGCTATTTAGTGTGGGTATCGACGGCGCCTCACGTATTGGCTCTTCCTGGTTGCCAGCTTTTGTGTATCGGTTGCCGTGGAATAAAATGGGGTGGATGCCAAACCGAGTGAAGAAATACGAAGCAGCCCGCAAAATTATCCAGACAAAACATCACCTTTAGCTTGATCTATGCTCGACCTCTCTATCGTCATCGTGACGTACAAAGAAGATCTCGACGTCTTACGACGTTGTTTTGAGAGTGTCCTTGCCTCTACAGGCCTGAATTATGAACTCATCGTAGTTGATAATGCGCGCCGAACGGCTACTGAGGAGTTATTACGAGAGCTTACTTCGGTCGCGATCTATGCTCCAAACCCAAACAACATGGGTTTTGCTTATGCAGTGAATGTTGGCATGCGCTTAGCTAAAGGTCGTCAGATTTTGCTTTTGAATCCAGATACCGAGTTTAAGACCGATGTTTTAGCTAAGATGGTTGCGCATCTTGATGTCGATCCTGCTGTCGGCATTGCGAGTGCGATTATTCGTTATCCAAATGGCGATTTACAAGAGAGTATTCGTCGCTTCCCAACGTTTCTGAATCAGTTGGTTACCCTGTTTAAGCTCCCACACGTATTTAAGCACTTGTCGATTATTGATCGCTACATGATGCGCGATGTTGATCCTCTTCAAACGCAGGATGTTGACTCCATCATGGGAGCCTTCATGTTCATTCGTCGTTCAACTCTCGAAAAGCTTGGTCTCTTTGATGAGCGTTACTTCATTTGGTTTGAGGAGGTCGATTATTGCAAGATGGCGAGTGACGTGGGGATCAAGACTCGGCATTACGCAGATGTTGAGATTGTGCATCACAAAGGGCATACCTTTGGGAAGCTGGCTACCCTTAAAAAGCAGCGCTGGATTCGTCAGAGTTTGCGTAAATATATGTACAAGCATCATGGGTGGCTGCCGTGGCTTTTACTGTGGTGTTTGACCCCGGTATTTATTGTGCTCGCATACGTTACGGCAATTGTGAAACGCGGTTAAAGACTTATGAAAAATTTTGGACAACAATTTTTTGATAAACGTCTTTGGTGGGTGATGCTTGGGCTTTTGCTTACGCACGTGGTGGCGGCGCTCACGCAGACCTCAGCGTGGTCGTGGTTGCCGCTTGGCGTTATTGCCATACTTGCGGTGTATTTGAGTTCAAAAAAGCTGGAGTGGGGGCTGGCGTTGGCGTTTCTTGAAATCTTCGTAGGCGGTCATGGGCATTTAATTGACGTCAGCGTATCTGGATTCTCGCTTTCCGTTCGTGAGGTACTGTTTGGTGTCGTGATGGCCGTATGGGCCATTCAGGTGGCTCAGGGACGAGTACGGCCAAAGTTCGTTGCTCACCGTGATCTCCCGCTCCTTGTGCTCGGGATTGCTGTGGTGCTTGGAACGGTGGTTGGTTTCGCGCAAAATGCAGCGGGCAATGCCTTTGATGACATGAATGGATACTTTACGTTGCTCTACTTTTTCCCATTCATCTCAATTACTTGGACGAATGATAATCGACGATTGTTTTTGCAGATGTTTGCCGTGGCCGCAGCTTGGGTGGGCATAACTACCTTGGTCTATCTGTACGCCTTCACACATTTGCCTGGCTTGGCATCCCACGAGCTGTATACCTTTGTGAGAGACGCTCGTTTGGCGGAGGTAACCTTACTTACAAGCGGGCGAGGGCTTCAGCTCCTCGGGAACTCCCCCTGGTATTTCCGCATCTTTGAACAATCGCAAGCCATTAGTGTTGGCTTTGAATTGCTCTTGCTTGCAGCCACCTTTTTCCTTTGGCGCGAACCTCAAGAAAAATTACCAAAAGGTGTATGGGCTATGCATCTCCTCATGATCGCCACAATTCTTGCGAGCTTGTCACGCAGTTTCTGGATGGGATCTGTGGCCGCCTTTGGTCTTATTTTGATCCTCATCTGTGTTTCACGGCCTCGAGTTGTGGTGTTAATGAAGCGACATGTACAACTTGGAGTTACAACACTTATTGCGGTCCTCACTCTCTTTTTGCTCGTAGCTGCACCGCTCCCACCAAGACCTGATTTATCTGAATCCTCGTTCTATAAGGGCAAGGATGACAATACGCGGGTTGTGGCGGTTTCAAGTCGCTGGAATCTGTTGGGACCAATGGTTTCGGAGATTCGTGCACATCCACTTCTCGGTTCTGGATTTGGTGAAGAAGTTACGTATATCTCTGACGATCCTAGATTACGAGCTATAAATCCAACGGGCGAGGTAACAACTTACCGTTTTGAGTGGGGCTATCATGATCTCTGGCTAAAAATGGGAATACTTGGCCTGTTTGGATTTGGATGGTTCTTTGTGACGGTAGTTTCCATTGCCTTTGAGTCTGTGCATAGACGCGACGCTCAAGCTTGGATCACGGTCGGTCTTACCGCTGGTCTCGTGATGTTGTTTGTCGCCAACATTTTTTCCCCATATCTTAACCACCCGATTGGATTAGGATATATGCTTTTCCTCTTGCCGTTTTTACCTTGGGAAGCCGTACGGAAGCCCGAACAGGCGGTTGAGCCGGTGCCGAGACAGGCCTTTAGCCTGAAGGCGGCCGCTCCAAGCGTAGCGTATAAGCAAAATTAAACGCGATAAACCCCCTCGATGCGTGGCATGAGGGGGTTTGAGTATGTCTCTCATCTGGGCTTATCGCGCCTGAAGAGATTCCTGAACATGGAGCGCCGCGGCGTGGTTTTCGGGGCCTCCATGCTTCGTACTGGCGTGGGAGGATTCGTGAGCTCCGAGATGAGCGTCAGGTTCGGACCGTCCTCGGTAGGATCATCGTCCCACTTTCCACGCGGTCGGTCGTTGTTGCCGTCCGTGGGTTGTTCGGACGCATCCTGCTCTTCCCTGATGAGCGGGACTTCAGGGGTCACCGCCGGTTCAGGCGTGAACATGGGCGGACGTGCCATGACTCGCGCATGATCCGGAGGAATGGGGGGCAGTTTATGCCCCGGCCACGGCGGCGGAGGAATGGTTTTCTGCTTTGCCAGCCGATCTTGTTCCCGGTCCTCCAGGAATCGGATGACGAGCGCCAGCACCAGGGCAACGACGAGCGCACCCATGCCGAGCGCCAGAACTGCAATCAGTGAACCAATCACATAAAGCGCGATGTCCATGACTTCCTCCTGGAGTAACCTATCTCCCACGCCAAGCCCTGTGCTTAGCGGGGAAGTGAGTTTCAGGAACGCAAAAACCTACCATAAAAGTAGGTTTTTGTCTAGTCTCCGTGTTTATATTGCTGGTCGTTCTGTGATGGTATAGTCCCGCATTTCGTAGAGATCTTTGAAGTGAAAGGTGGCATCGAGGGTTTTGCCATTTAGCACAAGGGGTACCCAATATTGGTCATCGGTCCACATGCCTGAAAATGGCAAATCATTGGCCTTAAACCATTGTGGACACATCTCATCTGTTTCAATTGTCTCGCCGGAATAGTCGTCACATAAATACACGACGGAACGGATGACGTCAGGCGTGGTTTCAAAATCGAAAAACAGGCGCGCAACTTCTGTGAACGAGTGTCCGATGAGCCCGGACTCTTCTTGGAGTTCACGTTTTGCGCCTTCAAGTTCAGTTTCACCCGGTTCAATTTTCCCGCCAAAGCCATTCCAGCGACCCTCACCAAAACCACGCTTTTTCATGCCAAGCAAGATTTCATCGCCGCGGCGTACAAATACGAGGGTGGTGTCTTTATGCATACACAACTGAAGGTTCTAGAAGGTGGGGTTTTGGCGTCCTCGTAAAAAATCACTAGCGAGCATTCTTTTGCCACCAGCAGGCTGAAGCTCGATGATTTCGAGTGCAGAAGTTCCTGTGCCAATAAAGAGACGTCCGTTCTCAATCAGACGTTCAGCTGCTGGCAAGTTACGGTCGCTGATGATGGCTTTGAAGATCTTCAAATTGCCAGTCGATGTTCCTGGCCAAGGATTATGGGCACGAACTTTGCAGTCAATAGCTTGAGCTGGTTGTGACCAGTCGATAACACCATCCTCGCGTGTCAAAAGCTTACAGAAGGTAGCCTTGGAATGATCCTGTTCGGTTGCGGTAATGGTGCCGGAAGCAAAGCCTTTGAGAGTTTCAATAAGTAGCGGAACGCCAATCTCGACAACTTTTCCAGTGAGCGATGTTTGAGTCTCGTCTGCGGCAAGTTCGAAGGTTGACTGCGCCAAAATCGGGCCAGCATCCATTTCAGATACAAGTTTCATGATGGTAACTGCCGTCTCCTGGTCACCGTTCGCAATGGCAGCAATGATAGGTGATGGACCTCGGTATTTTGGCAGGAGGGAAGGGTGAACGTTGATACAACCAAGGGGAAACATCGAGAGCACCGCTTCTGGCAAAATGCGGCCATACGCCACCACCACACCAATCTCAGCTCCGGTGGCTTGTAATGCTGCTTGAAACGACTCGTCTTTGAGTTTGGTAGGTTGAAAAACCGGAATGCCTTGGGCAGTCGCTACCATCTTAGTTGGAGGCGCAGTCAAAATCTTTTTACGACCAACGGGTTCGTCAGGCTGGCTAACAACAGCAACGACCTCAAAATTAGGCTCATTGATGAGGCCCTTGAGAAATTCAGCAGCAAACGCAGGGGTACCAAAGAATGCGATTTTCATGAGATACGGTTAACTAGATCCGGGTACTCTCGACCTCGTGCAATTCTTCAGCTCGATCAATAAACAGGACGCCATCCAAGTGATCGATTTCATGTTGGAAGATAATGGCTTCAAGACCTACGGCTTTGAAAGCTACTTCATGACCATTTACATCAAGTGCTTTCACTTGAACGCTGCGGTGGCGTTTGACGGTGCCCCATTTGCCAGGCACGGACAAACAACCTTCCTCACTATCAACGAGCTTAAATGATTTGTCGGACA
>JAUPWK010000051.1 GCA_030916555.1 Patescibacteria group bacterium
TCACCGTGCAAAAGGGCGATACTGTCCGTATCATTTTCAAAAATGAAGACGGTTTTCATGATTTAAAAATTGACGAATTCAACGTAGCTACCAAACAAATTCAAGGCGGCGCAGAAGAAACTGTGGAATTTGTTGCTGATAAAGCTGGAACCTTTGAGTACTATTGTTCCGTTGGGAAACATCGTGATATGGGTATGAAAGGAACGATCACCGTGACTGAATAAAACCCGTACATAAAACACCCTAGGTCAATTGACCTAGGGTGTTTTATAGCGGGCTATTTAGGCCTGAGCTGGGGCCTCCGGTGCTGCTGTCTCCTCAGCAGGAGTGACAGGAGCTTCCGAAGTGTGGGTAGGCTCTGGAACTACTGGTGCTGCTTGCGTATCTTCGCCGTCGTACATATTGTATATGTGTAAAGAATCAGACGGGCGCCCTTCCACGAGGACAAGGGTATCCTACGTCGCTCAGGTGAAAACGTCAATATGATTTCGGCTAAATTTGTTGAAAAAGAACTCATTTCACTTCGTGATGCTGATCGATCTGAAAAAAGTAAACGATATTTTAAAACCGGTCCCGGAGAATATGCTGAAGGAGACATTTTTCTTGGTATTCCTGTTCCAATCTTGAGAAACTACGCCAAAAAATGGCATACGCTCCCCCTGTCAGAGATCATCAAGCTGCTTCACTCCCCACTCCACGAACTACGCTTCGTCGCGCTCTGCATTGCAATGCAGCAATTCAAGCATGGGGATGACAAAATTCGTAAAAGCATCGTAAATCTCTATCTTGCCTCACTCAAAAAATTCATCAATAACTGGGACCTTGTCGATGTTTCAGCGGCGAATATTCTCGGTGCCTTCTACACGAACGCCTCAAAACAACAACTCATCAAATTAGCGAAATCCTCATCACTCTGGGAAAGACGGGCGGCAATCATTGCCACGCATTACTACATCAAATCAGGCTCAAGTGATACCGCACTCCTCATTGCCACCATCCTCCTGCAAGATAAACACGACCTCATTCACAAAGCAGTAGGTTGGACATTGCGGGAAGTCGGAAAATCGTGTTCTATGGAGGTGGAGCGGGAATTCCTTAAACAACACATCAAGATCATCCCAAGAACGACGCTCCGTTACGCCATAGAACGCTTCCCCGCCCAAGAACGCCGCTATTTACTCAATCGTTAATCGTATTGTATGGATTACGCTTCACTTAAAAACCAGGACACGCTTCAGGCTACAGCCGCAGCTCTCGAAGGTCGCAACATTCATACTCAAATCGTGAACTCAAAGGCTGAGGCCATGGCTGCGATTAAAGCGATCATTCCAGACGGAGCAGAAGTCACCACAGGAAGCTCTACAACCCTAGACCAAATCGGTTTTGTTGATCTCCTCAAATCTGGGGATCATCCTTGGAAAAATCTTAAGGAAGTCATTGTTGCGGAAACGGATGCCGCTAAACAGGCAGAACTACGCCGCCAGAGCTCACTCGCAGAATACTTCCTTGGAAGTGTCCACGCTATCACTGAAGACGGCGTTGTTGTAACTGCATCTGCCTCTGGAAGCCAGCTGGCACCATATGCATTCACAAGCCAAAACGTCATTTGGGTAGTTGGCGCACAAAAAATTGTGCCAAACCTCGACGAAGCCATGAAACGCGTTCGCGAATATGTCTTCCCACTTGAAGATGCGCGTATGAAATCAACCGGAGCCCCTGGAAGCGTGTTTGGAAAATGGCTAATCTTCGAGCGCGAGGTTATGCCTCGCAAGATCCATCTTATCCTCGTCAACGAGGTACTTGGCTTCTAAAAGCGGTATACTAACTCTATTCACTTCTTAAACTGAAGTTTTATGCGAGGTCGCTTTGGGAGACGTGGTGTGGTAGTTAGACCAGTCATGATGGCGCCTATGGGAAGGCGTAGACGCAGGATTGGCCCTCTTGGCCTTATCCCGGTACTCATTGCCCTCGGCGTACTTGCCTATTTCATCATGAAAAACATGAGTTAACATATACGACCCACCTCGGTGGGTCGTATATGTTTATAAGCTCTCTGGTGTACTCGCGAAATGAAAGGTCGCGTACACTCTGTAAGTAGAGGCATCTGTGCGTTCAAAGTAGAATCCCGCTCCTGCTCGATTCCAATCAGCATCTACCACATTCTGAAAGTGCATGCCGTTATATGACTCCTCGGCCATAAACATTGTCATAGCCTGAGTTAAAATCTGCTCCATACCCTGCTCCCCGTCCTGGACATATACAAGCGCCAAATTCTCTCCAAAGTCGCTCGCGGGATACTGAAAACCCTGAACCCAGGCGAGAAGACTTTCTCCATAAGGACGTGTATGTGTAAAAGCATCACGTTCACCCATGTAAGCTGACCAATTTGCTGAAGTATCAAGCAATGTTTGATCAGACGTGAGCAGGTTGAGACCGCGCGAGGCCCGTTCAGCATTCAGAAGCGCCAACCAATCCGCATTCAACTGAATAGGATCAAAACTCGAAGGCAACTCACCGTCTTGATATTGACTCGGCGACAATGTCTCGTCCCGTACACCAAGCACCGTAGGCGTATAAGCAAGATCCCCAACAGTGATTGTAGCTAAATCCGCATCAGTAATGCCAAGACTATGCAAGCGCATAACCGCATAAGCAGCCTCACCATTCTCTAAGTAGTAAATCTGTCCACCGGGATGGATATAGTAAGCCTCACCATGCATCTCAACCCGCAAAATGATCCTCCCCCGAAGCCGTTCAGAAAGCTCCTCATCACCTGCCTGCAAACGTGCATAATCAACCTCTGAAATTCCCAGACCAAACGTACGCATCATCTCATACGCCGTCGCTCCATCCTTCATGTAGTACCGAAAATTCGAAAGCGGCTCAACATACCACGCCTCCCCGTGAGCTTCTACCTGCAAAAGAATATATCCCTCTGTTCGATCCTTCGCCGTAGCACCAAAAACCGATGGTCCTGAAATTCCAAATCCGCACACGAGCATCAAACACAGCGCGCTTAGGCTTTGCTTAGGCTTCATAGTGAACCTATGGTAACAAAAACCCTACCCCCGTCGCAAATACCATCAGACACTTAAGCTTTGCTATACTATAGACAGTGTCACCTATGTTGGGCTATCAGCGTCTCACAAACGACAAACTACGTATCTTCCTTGGCTTAGGGGCCTTATTTGTGACGACGGCATTCATTGTCATTGGCGTACAAAAGCACGTTGCTCAAAATCAAGATGCAGCACGGCTCGCAGATATTCGCAGCCTTTTGAATGCTGCCAAAAACCAACAAGTAGACAATGAGGGGGATTATTTGGAAAATATCGAAAATGCTGCCCCGGGAGTTCTTTATCTCATAGGTACATCCTCAGAAGACTGCGCACGGTCTTGTATAGGCCTACAAACCAATTCAGCTTGCCTTGATCTCTCCACCTTGAGCAGTACCGGCTACCTGCAAGAGATTCCATTCGATCCTGCGCACGGCGACCCTCGTCAAACAGGTTATTATCTCATTCGCAAAGCAACCGAGGAATTAGAGATTGGAGCCTGTCAATCGAGTAGTGAACAAAAACTCTCTGTCTCCCGCTAGATTGCATGAAAGCCCCTAAGTCAACA
>JAUPWK010000052.1 GCA_030916555.1 Patescibacteria group bacterium
GTGCTCTTCCGATCTTGCCGAACACGAAAACCGTTCTCATATGCTTACTTCCCCACCGTCTTCTGACTTTGGTTTTAGCGTCGGGAAGAGAATGATTTCTTTCAGGTTGTGTGATCCGGTAATTAAGGCCGCGATCCGGTCAATGCCAAGTCCCATACCAGATACAGGCGGCATACCTGTCTCAAGTGATTGCAAAAAGTCCGTATCCATCCATTGCGCCTCTTCACTCCCCTGATCGCGGAGCGACTGCTGTTCTTCGAGTCGGGAGCGCTGATCAAGAGGATCATTCAATTCATGGTAATACGCGTTTACAATTTCAGCACCCATGACGACAAGTTGCGCCGAGGCACTCTTTGTAGGGTCAGTGGCGTCTCGCTTTGCAAGAGGCTTCAGGTCAACAGGATATTCAAACACCCACGTTGGCTGCACCAGCTTTGGACGAGCCGTGGCTTTGTAAAGGGTATCGTAATAATCACCCATTCCAACACACCCCTTCCAATCAACGCGAATCTGCTTATCTTTCGCTGCCGTCATGATGGCGTCAGGAGTCGTGCACAGATCGATATCAATTCCGCTTGCTTCTAAAATCGCTTCACGGAAGGTGATGCGTGGCCAGCTGCCAAAAAAATCAAGCTGCACGCCATCAATCTCAATCAACTCCTTACCACGCGCCTCTGCAATTGCAGTTCGGAGCATGTTTTCAAGCAAATCAATGTATTCATCCTTATTTACATAAGCCTGATACATTTCAATCATGCTGAACTCTGGATTGTGCGCGTAATCGATACCTTCATTCCGGAAGCAGCGACCAATTTCATACACCTTCTCAAAGCCGCCCACCATGAGTCGCTTAAGATACAGCTCTGGAGCGATGCGCAAATAAAAATCGGCATCAAGGGCGTTGTGGTGTGTAACAAACGGTTTGGCCGTAGCACCGCCTGGGATAGGCTGGAGAATTGGAGTTTCAACCTCAAGAAAACCACGCTCGTCCAAAAATCTACGGAGTGATGATACGAAGCGTGAACGAATCACGAATTTCTGTTTCACCTCAGGATTTGAAATCAAATCCAACTCCCGATGACGATAACGTGTTTCAATATCCTGCAACCCGTGCCACTTTTCAGGTAACGGTGACAGCGCTTTGCTTAAAAAACGTACGCCAGAGGCAAGGACTGATTTCTCACCGGTTTTGGTAACAAATGCAGTGCCAGTAATTTCAAAAATGTCCCCGACATCAGCGTGATCAGAAAAAGTTTTGTAAGCATCACCAAGATCGTCTTTTTTGAGTACCGCCTGCATGAGGGCAGTGTCATCTTCAACACGTAAAAACGTCAGTGCTCCGATATTGCGCAACGCCTTTGCTCGGCCAACAATCGTAAATAACTGTTGAGATGCGAGAAGATCGTCAAAAGCGGTAAGCGCAGCTGTGACGGTATGCGTACGCTTAACTTCACTTGGGTATGGCTCAATCCCCTGTCTCACCATTGACTGCGAACGCCCCAACCGGACTTCGCGTTCACCTGTAGTCATACGTACGGTTATTCGATAGACAAAATCTCGTACTCCATTTTACCTGACGGCACAGTAACGGTAACCATGTCACCAACCGAATGACCCAAGAACGCGTTTCCAATTGGAGACACGTTGCTGATTTTGCCCTCCATGGGATTAGCCTCGTTCTCACCGACAATTTCAAAAACCTTTTCCAAACTTCCAGACTTAGCCGTAAAACGAGAACCGACACCAATCGTGCCGCCTTTCTTTTCATCGACCACCACCGCGTTTACAAGCATGTCCTGAATATCGATAATTCGAGTTTCATTCATGGCCTGCTGTTCGCGAGCTTCGTGATAGGCGAAATTTTCAGACAGATCACCCATCTCTTTGGCATCGCCAATTTTTTGAGCAATTTCTGGTCGTAAGGTCTTAATTCGGTTTTGGAGTTCTTTTTTCAAATCTTCCAATGCTGCAGCTGATAAATAGGTTGGTCCGTTGGACATAAAAATACCGCTAGGCCTTTCTAACGAGCAAGACGCCGTAAAACGGCGTCAGGGGCTTAACAATGATGATGCCTGAGCCAATGGGTGGCGTCAAGCTAGGTTATGGCGTGGAACGATTCGCGAAATACCACTCTAAAATATCCCGAGATACTGGCACTGCCGCGGTTTCATCTCCACCCTGCTCAACGAGAACCGTAATCACGATTTCAGGATCATCAAATGGGGCAAAACCCGTAAACCATGAGTGTGGCGCCTTTGTACTCGACCACTGTGCGGTACCCGTCTTTCCCGCCACTGCCACAGGTACAAGCTGAAGAGATCTGGCGCTACCATTTGTAACCGTCTCACGCATTGCATCACGGACTACTGACACAATGTCAGGCTCTAAGATTGATTGCGCTGGTTTGTTATCACCCATGACAAGATGTGGCGTCACTAAATTGCCACCGTTTGCAAATACGGCCGTGGCCCGAGCCACCTGAAGCGGCGTAGCCAGGAAATCACCCTGACCAATGGACACATTGTAGGTATCACCCACGTACCACGGCTCACCTTTTGCTTCCTCCTTCCATTTTTTTGATGGCAAGAATCCATCAGCTTCTCCTGGCAAATCAACACCGGTTTTTTGACCGTACCCAAAACTGAGCGCTGCCGTCATAAGTTTTTCTAGACCCATTCCCGGAAAAGTTTCATTGCCGCCACCAATCATGTAAAAAAATGTGTTCACTGAATCTGCAATCGCATGATAAACATCTGTAATACCGTGACCACCCGGACGCCAGTCAGGGAAAAAGCGATTACCAAGCATCACACCGCCTGTAGATAAAAACGTTGTTTGGGGTGTAATGGTACCGTTTGCCAAGGCTGCTGCCGCAAAAACTGGCTTGATGGTGGAACCGGCTGGATACTCACCCGCGTAGGCCCGCGGGAACAGCGGTGCGTTTGGATCATTCAAAAGTGCCTGATAGTTTTCAGTACTAATCCCATTTGCAAACAAGTTGGCATCAAAGCCCGGAGCTGAAACCAAGGCAAGAATCTCGCCGTTGTGCGGGTTCATCACGACCACCGCAGCTCGCTGTGTTGGAGTTGTTTTTAAGCGCTCTTCAAGTGCAACTTCAATATACGCTTGAAGCTGAGCATCAATTGCAAGCGTTAGATCTTTACCGTCTACCGCCTCACGCCGTGAGACAACGCGAAGCGCTCTACCTTGGGCATTTACCTCAACAACTTCTTCTCCGTACTGTCCACGGAGTTCGTCTTCGTGCCAGGCTTCAAAGCCTTGTTTTCCAAGACTATCAAACCGTCGATACCCCTTGTCTTTAAGGGTTTTATATTCTTCAGTATTCACCGGACCAGTGTAACCAAGCACATGCGAGAGCGTTGGAATAGCACTTGTGTAGTAATTGCGCTTTTCTGAAAACTCGATCATGAAGCCCGGATAGTCTGACTGTTTGGCATAAAAGGCCATGGCGTGATCGTAGCTAACATCCTCAGCAAGCAAAAGCTGCTCGTCCGGTTCTGCGGTCACCAATTTTTCAACTAAGTTTGCAGGGGAAATGCCTAGCTCGGCCGCGATTGCTGAAACCGGAGCTGTGACAGCGTTCCGAATCTGCTCCTGACGTTCGGATTCAACCTTTGATAATTTACTTGGCCACTCCGGTAAATCCTTAGGCCAAACTAATAAACGAAAGGCTGGGGCGTTCTCTGCAAGCTCTTGACCATTGCGATCTTTAATAATGCCGCGGTGCGAAGGAATGACATTCACGCGCGTACGGTTTGCATCTGCAATGCCGCGATAATAATCTCCCTGCACAACTTGAAGATACGCCGATCTTCCAATCAGGAGCCCAAACACGGTCAGCATTAAAAATGCCCCGAGACGCCAGCGCTTACGATCTATAGGCGAACTCATACTCGCCCACTTCGTTTGCTGACGTTCTGGACCCAAGATCATGTTTTCTACCTGGCTATCCCCGGAATCTGGCAAAAGCCAAGACTCACCCTTGTCCGCCAGGCCAAAAATATTCCGCTCAGCCTTATTGCGGGAACGAAATATCATACAGCTGTCCTTTACTTACAAACTTATCACGACTCCAGCGCAAGAAGCGACGTACATACGCTCCAAAGAAAGTCAGGCCAAGTACGGCAAGAAAAATCGTCGCAGTCGCCTCATGCATTTCTGCCTGCAGATGCAGATCGCTCCCTGTTAAAAGCGCAAACGAACCAAGCCACACAAAACGGGCGATGACATAGCTAAACACACTACCCGTCCCAATCCCAAGCAAAGCCCAAAATGAACGTTTCGCAAAGACAGATAGCGACAAGCCCACTGCCGTTGCAGCAGCAACGATAGCCGCAAAGGCCAAGCCATCACCAAGACCACGTAACTCAAGAATAATGCCAGCAAGCGCGATCCAACTTGCGCCAAGCAAAAGAGACCTTTCATGGAGCACAATCACCCCAAGTACAAATACTAAAGGAAATAAACGCCACGGATCAGGCAGGGAGGCAATCCCTGCCGATTGAAGCACGAGGGCCAGAAGTAAAAAACCGGCTGAAACAAGGTTCGTCATCATAGTCCAGGGGGAGGCAGAATCATGACCGTTGTCCACTCTCTTGGTTCGTACAGCAGCTCAATAAAGGCTTTTTGGAACGGGGCACTTTCAACGGTAACAATTTCTGTTACAAGTCCAATCACCAAACCTTGTTGGACCAGGCCATCAAGACCACTTGTGACAACTAAATCGCCGACCTTTAACTCAGCATCTTGCGGAATAAACTCCATGGACAATAATGCCCCTTCCCTACCCTGGACCAATCCAATAGTTCTTGTCTTGCCCAATATGGCCGCTGGCAAATTACTCTGAGGATGAGCTACGAGCTGTATCGTGGCATTTTGTTCGCGCACTTCATCAACTAAGCCAAACAAAACACCATCACCAATTACTGCAGCGGATCCTTGCACTACGCCATCTTCGGAGCCCTTATCGACAATCACCCGTGTGGCGTCATCATCCACTGCCCGCGCGATCACTTGTGTCGTGATGCCAACGGCACCTGTTCGTGCCACGTACCCAAGTAACGCCTGAAGCTCTGTCACCTCATGAGAAAGTTCGTCGCTGCTTGCGGCTGTGACTGAGGTAGTGCGCAAATTATCCTGACAAGCTTGAAACTGCACTGCCAATGAAGTCTCAGATAACGTAAGCCGTGCGTAAGCATTCCCAATCCCCGTACCAACGCGCACAACGCCAGCTTCAACGCGTTCGAAGAGTTTTGAGACTGCCGGAATCCGCA
>JAUPWK010000053.1 GCA_030916555.1 Patescibacteria group bacterium
ACATGGAAGCCAAATACCCAACACCGGTAGTCTTCATTTGCTCTTCAAGTGTCCGAATAAAATCGATACCTGAATTGTAAAGCGTATCGCGACCATCAAGCACCGCATGAACAGCCACGTCCTTTACCTTGGCTTTTTTAAAGATTTTTAATAACTGGAAGGCGTGATCATCAAAAGCGTGGACCTTGCCGGAAGACATAAGTCCCATGAGATGCAACGTACCGCCCGTTTCTTTAACTTTCGCGATAGCCTCCGCAAAGGCTGGATTATTTGCGTAAGTTCCGGCGACGATTGCCTTATTAATGCGAGGCAACGTCTGGTAATACACCCGGCCCGCTCCAATCGCCAAGTGACCGACCTCTGAATTACCCATTTCACCCCAGCTCAAACCCACTTCATCACCCGAGGCGCGAAGTGTCATGGTGGGATAACGCTCCGTGAGCATTTTAAAGGTTGGGGTATTTGCTCGAGTAATGGCATTTCCCTCTCCATCTGGGGCAACCCCAAAACCATCAAGAACTAAAAGAACCGCCGGTCGCGGTCGCCCTTCAAAAGCTTTGACATCACGTTCCATAGACGTGAGTATTGTAACATGACCGCGACCTTTGCTTTAGCGTAATGCCACGGCACCGTTTCCGGCCTTAATATACGAAATATCGTTCACTTTGATTAATCCAAGAAAAGTTTCTCGCTCAGACACGCTCGCAAGCGATCGTAAGCGATCGATTTCTGCTGCCAATTTTTCATTCTCCTGTCTCATATCCTGATTTGTCTGCTCAAGATCACGTACAGTGAAGCCCTTAGTCGAGGCCGCGTTCACTTGAACAACATACAGAACCCCAAACGCCAACGTCAGCGCCATCATAAACACTCTAAGCGCTCGCTCATTGTGAAGTACGGCCTTAATTTTTCCCCCTGATGTAAACATACCTCCTAAGTATTTTTACCTCTTTTTTGCGAGACGCAATTTTGCGCTACGAGATCTTGGATTACTCAAGACTTCAGCCCGTCCTGGCGCAATTGGCTTTTTGCTTAGACTTTCAAACTCAAGATGTTCTTTCAGCCAGTGTTTTACCAGGCGATCTTCCAGTGAGTGGAAAGTGATGACCGCGAGTATTCCGCCTGGCTTTAAGACCTCTTGAGCTGCCTGTAAACCTTTTTCAACTTCACCAAGCTCATCGTTGACCACAAGCCGTAGGGCTTGGAAGGTTTTGGTGGCCGGGTGTGCTTTACCTCTCCTTGGAACTATCGCTGAAATGATCTCAGCTAATTGCAACGTGGTTGTAATTCGCTGTTCACGACGGGCGTCGAAAATTGCTTTTGCAATTCGGTGCGCAGCTGGCTCTTCACCAAAACGACGCAATATGGTTGCAAGATCGTCTTTCGACCATCCGTTCACGATGTCTTCAGCCGTGAGTTCGCCTTGCGTGTCATAGCGCATATCAAGCGGGCCATCATTTTGGAATGAGAAGCCGCGCTCTGGCGCATCCACATGGACTGATGAAAAGCCGAGATCGAGTAAAACTCCATCTGCCTCCACGCCCAGCGTATTCATGGCTGAAAAAGAACTGTGCACGTAACGCACTCTGCCGCCGTACTTGGCGAGCTGCTCGCGCGCAAGCTCAAGGTTCCGAGCGTCGCGATCGATTCCGATCACCTTGCCGTCTGGGGCCGTGCGCTCAAGAATAAGCGCGGTATGACCGCCAAGGCCGAGCGTGCCATCGATAATGATGGCGCCAGGCTTGAGATCAAGACCGGCGATGACTTCAGCGGCGAGTACTGGAACATGTTGCATATCGACGCACATTTAGCACTGAACATTGAACAGGTCAATCAGATTTCTTACGAACGGCTGTTAAATGTCGAATGTTGTGTGTTCAATGCAATTAGATCCCCATCGCCCCCAACTGCTCAGCAATCGCAGTTGCGTCCTCCTCAGCCTGTTTGGCGTAAGCCTCCCAAGCTGCCTTGTCCCAAATTTCCAGTCGGTTTTGAATACCGACCATCACCACATCTTTCTTAAGTCCTGCGTACTGACGCAGATACTCAGGAATGATGAACCTTCCTTGCTTATCCAGGCGTGTATCCATTGCACCCGCAAGCATGAGTCGGGCGAAGGCGCGTGAATTTGCTTGTCCCAAGGGCAAGCTGGCGATTTTATCTGCCAACTTCCCCCACTCTTCCAAAGGGAGCAGGAAGAGTGAAGTGTCGAGACCCCGCGTCACAACCGCCCCAATTGCTAGGGCCTCGCGAAACTTCACCGGAACGGCAAGCCGTCCCTTATCGTCGATGGTGATGTTGTATTCGCCAATGAACATGGCAGTTGCGATTTACCACGCTACGAACGATTCGCGGCCAAAGCTGTTGCGAATCGCTCATAACGAGGGGAAGTTTCCCGAGATCGGGTGCGATCAATGCCTGGATAGCAAGATTCGCGGCACACCCCACTTTGTGCCTTATGGCCCCACTATACACCACCAATTCCCCACTTTGCAATCATTTATAGCCTTTTGGGGATAACTCGTCTGCCTAATAAAACCGGGTTCATTACGGGTATTCTTTGACTTTTTTGGCTAAAAATGGTAGAAAATATGACGTTCTGCAACCGCAGAATACAACCCGTAACGTGAGGAACCGTGAAAGCAATCATATTCGGCCTTGCCCTTCTCCTCATCCTCGTGATGAGTGTGATCGGTGTTGGCTGGTACCGGAGTGGACTCGGGCAACTATCCGAGGTCACTCCACCAGATCTGTGTCGGGATCAGCCCGACTGGAGCGAAGCGCACTGGCAGAACATCTGCCGCAAGCGCGGCTACATGCCCGGTGATTGCGAGGGCATCCTCGCGTACAACTGGCGGCTCGGAAATACGGACTTCGATCCGGCGTTCGCACTGCCCAAGGGATGCGTACGCCTTCACTTCTAGCCACAGGAGAGCCGATTGAGCACGCGTTCGAGTTCCTTCGCCAACCCCCTGCGCGACTACGGCCTCAGCCTGCTTTTCATGAGCTTGGCTACGGTAGCCCTGGTCACGTATGTGTACCGATGGTCCTCGGCCCGCGTGGCTGAAGACATCGTCCGCTACGGACCAAGCTACGAAGCTCCGACGACCTACCAAATCGTCCCTCCGCCACGTCGCGTGGCCTCACCGAAGCCCCAGGCTTCGAACACCTTGACCGACCCGAACGCCACGGCACCTGACGTGGTGGCGTTCTCGGAAGAAGATGTTCCGATCGAGGACGACATCGACCCGGAGCGGTCGGATCCCACCAAGTATTCCCCGACGGGATACAGGTACGGCGATCCGGATCCGTGTCGCGAGTACGTTCAACCGGATTTCACGACCAACCACTGGCTCGACCGATGCAGTCTTCTCGGGATAGAGCCGGATCGTGATCCGAACAGTGAGTGTCAGCGCCTGCTGTACAACGGCTGGGCGTATGGCGACACAACCGTCGACCCCTCCTTCCAGAAACCGGAAGGCTGCATCGACTGAGGCGCCGCCTCAGTGTGCAAACGAAAGGACCCCTCTACCGCTGTAGATGGGGTCCTTCTTCATTTTCATACGCTACCTCCACGCCTCCGCTCAGGAATACCTGATTGTTTGCCACGCAAAGTTCGATGATAGGCACCTGCAAATCGATGCGCTTCATCACGCGCTTTTTGAAAAACTTCTTTAAAAGCGCTCGCTACTCGGCGCAACTCCGGATTGCTTTTATCAAAGACGAGACGATCTTGCTTTCTGTCGAAACCTTTCGCGATCCCCACGACCGGAATATTGAGCTTCAACTCTCGCAAAACTTGCTCAACTCGATTCACCTGCCCTTCACCACCGTCAATAATCAACAGATCAGGCAACGGCCAGGTGTCCTTTTCCTGATTCGCATCAGGAAGACGAGCTAAACGACGACGCAGAACCTCTTCCATCGCCCCAACATCATTAGCCCCCTCAAAACCCTTAATCCGAAATTTACGATATTCGTTCTTACTCGGCTTGCCGCCTTCGAAAACAACCATAGAAGCAACATTCGAGGTGCCCGAAATATTCGCAATGTCATACGCCTCAATGCGTCCAAGTGCATTGATGTGACCTACAACCGGTTCCGGAATCTCATAGGTAAACTCATCACGCATCAAAAGCCCGATGTCTTGAATATGTTCGAGCGCAAACACGCGATCCCGAAGTGAGGCCGCGGCTTCGTAATTATTTTTTCTGGCCGCCGCGGCCATTTCGCGTTTAAGTTGGCGCAAGAGCGTATCTTTCTTGCCCTCAAAGAACAACATCAACTTTTTGATATTGCGACGATAGTTCTGCTTATCAATCAGCCCCGAACACACACCCGGACATTTACCAATCTGAGCATCAAAGCAGGGTTTCGTTTTGCCGGTAACAGCGGGAGGATTGCAGGTCGACCAGGGAATCGACCTACGAATAAGGTCAAGCGCAATCTTTAGTGATCGCGAGCTTAAATAGGGACCGTAGACGGCCAGGAACTGTCGACGAGCCTTAGTAGATAAGTTTTTTGAGAAGGGCTGAATACCAATACGCTCCAAGTCGAGCCCGCGCATCAACACCGGTTTAGGGAAATCTTCGTTCGTAATGCACAAGTAAATAAAACTCTTGTCATCACGTCCAAGAATGTTGTACGGCGGTTTATTGACCCTTATCTGATTCGCTTCAAGTACAAGGGCCTCAATAACCGTAGGCACTTGTGTGTATTTAATCTCAGCAATCTTACTCACGAGCTCGGCAGTCCGTGGGTGCTTATCATTCCCAACAAAATACGATCCCACTCGCTTTTTTAAACTCGTAGCCTTGCCTACGTACAACAACTTACCCTTATCGTTGTAATAAAAATACACGCCCGGAGCATCCGGAAGTTCACCGTGCAAAATTTTTACATGCGAAGGAATCATAGTGCTTATTCCAAAATCACCCCGTGATCAAGGAGAAACTGTGCTGGATCAAGCCACTTACTCAAGGATGACTGTTTGGTTTCAAAACCTTTATACCGAATGTCGTTACCTTCGTAAACAGCGAAGTGAAGATGTTTTCTGTCTCCGCCTGAAGCATCAGAATGATCAGCGGCGAGCTCACCAAGTTTTTGACCACGCACCACGTGATCACCTGGTTTTACGCTGACGGTGGCAATATCAAGATGACTATACACCGCCCGAACGTCGCCGTGATCGATAAGGACATAACCACCGTGTCCCTCCATATTTTGGGCCTTCACAACGTCGCCATCCATGATTGCGAATACCGGCACGCTGCCGAGTACATCTGCATATTCAATGTCATCGCCGGTGTGATAGCCACGAACCCGATCTTTCACATACACGCCAAACGGACGGGTGGTTTTCCGGGCAGCGTAATCTGCTACTGGCACCACCGCCTCTACGCTATCAACAAAAACATAGTCGGTTGGCGGCAATTCAATATCTGCGGCCGTGATTGGCTCGGACAAACAGCCCGATCCAAGCAACACCAACCCCGATAATCCCAAGAAGATCCAGCGCAACATA
The DNA here is from genome assembly GCA_030916555.1 of Patescibacteria group bacterium. Taxonomy (GTDB): domain Bacteria; phylum Patescibacteriota; class Patescibacteriia; order UBA9934; family UBA9934; genus JAGORL01. Next base: position 5,525 of record JAUPWK010000053.1, read on the forward strand.
CTAGCTTTTGTCTTTTGCTAAGATTTCACGCAAATACTTCCCGGTGTGACTCCCGGCTTTTCGAGCAATATCTTCTGGAGTTCCAACAGCGACTACTGTGCCTCCCCCATCACCACCTTCTGGCCCCATATCAATCAACCAATCGGCAGTCTTAATAACATCCAGATTGTGTTCAATGATAATCATAGAGTTGCCCTTATCCACGAGCTTGTGCAGCACTTCAAGTAATTGCTTCACGTCATCAAAATGCAAACCCGTCGTTGGTTCATCAAGAAGATAAAGCGTGCGGCCGGTCTGGCGCTTTGAAAGCTCGCTCGCGAGCTTAATGCGCTGTGCTTCACCGCCAGACAGTGTGGTCGCTGATTGACCAAGGGTGATGTAGGACAGGCCAACTTCATTCATGGCCTTAAGCTTGTCATGAATTTCCGGAACATCTTTAAAGAACTCAAGTCCGACCTCTACCGTCATGTCAAGCACATCAGAGATATTTTTCTCCTTAAACTGAACCTCGAGCGTTTCTCGGTTGAACCGTTTTCCCTTACACACCTCGCAGGTGACGTACACCGTTGGCAAGAAGTGCATTTCGATTTCAATCACACCGTGTCCTTCACAGTGATCACAACGACCACCTGGCACATTAAAGCTGAATCGACCTGGCTTGTAGCCGCGGAAGCGCGCTTCTTCTGTAGCTGCGAATAATTCACGAATCGGCATCCATGCGCCCGTATAGGTAGCAGGATTCGAACGCGAAGTTCTACCAATAGCGCCTTGATCAATGAGAATAGCCTTATCTAAGTACTCTAAACCGAGCACCGCCTTATGTTTGCCTGGATCATTTTTGCCACCGTACAACTTTTTGGAAACAGCCTTATACATAACGTCGTAGGCCAGGGTCGATTTACCTGAACCAGACACTCCCGTGACGCAAACAAATTTACGCAGCGGAAAATCGACATCTACATTCTTCAAGTTGTTCTCAATCGCGCCACGAACTTTAATGGCTCCAGCATCTTTTACCCGTCGCTCTTTCGGGACTTCGATCTTGAGATCACCGCGCAAGTATCCAGCGGTGCGCGATTTCTTATCCTTAAACACCTCCGGAGTAGTCCCGGCAGCTACCACATGGCCACCGTGAACGCCGGCGCCTGGTCCAATTTCAACCATGTAATCTGAACGTCGAATCGTGTCCTCATCATGCTCAACAACAAGCACCGTATTGCCAAGATCACGGAGATTTTCAAGTGTCTCAATCAAACGTTCGTTATCACGTTGATGCAAACCGATTGTTGGCTCATCGAGTACGTACATAGCACCAACAAGATGAGAGCCAATTTGAGAGGCAAGACGAATACGTTGCGCTTCACCACCCGACAAAGTACCGGCGGTACGATTCAAGGTGAGGTAATGCAACCCCACATCAAGCATGAACCCGAGTCTATTTTCAATCTCTTTCAAAATTGTAGCCGCGATCTCTTTTTGCCGATCAGTCAGCTGCAATTCAAGCAAAAACTTAATCGACTCGTCGACTGACATGATGGTCATGCCGACGATTGATTTACCGCCAATAAAGACGTACAGCGCCTCTGGTCGCAAACGCGCACCATTACAAACCGTACAAACCTCATCTGAAAATAAATCGACCGTGCCAAGACCGGAACAGGCCTGACAAGCTCCATACGGACTATTGAAAGAGAACAAACGCGGCTCGATTTCCGGGAATGAGAAGCCGTCATCCGGACAGCTGAACTTTGACGAAAGCAAACGTTCCTCGCCATTTGGGGTGAGGATCAGTGCGAGATCGCCGCCACGTTGAATGGCTTGCTCGAGCGCATCGGCAAGCCGTTGACGCGTATCTTTATTCAGCTCAGCTACTGCACTCGCTGGTAACGTGTCAATAACAACTTCAATCGTATGCATCTTATAACGCGAGAGCTCGACTTTCTCGCTCAAACGATGATACTTGCCATCAATTCTCACCTTCGCAAAACCCGCGTTATAGAGATCATAAAGCAGCTGATAATACTCGCCCTTACGACCACGAATAATTGGGGCCAGGATAACAACCTCTTCACCAGTTTTCGTTTTCTTCGACTCAGCCTTAGACTTCTTCACATCGCGAACGACAATGTCCACCATTTCATCGATGGTAAGTTTTTCGATCTTACGGCCGCACTTTACGCAATGAGGTTCACCGATACGGGCGTAGAGTACGCGCAAGTAATCGTAAATTTCGGTAATGGTTGCGATCGTTGAGCGTGGATTACGCGAATGCGCTTTCTGGTCAATCGAGATAGCTGGCGACAAGCCTTCGATTTCATCCACATCCGGCTTTTGCATGTTGCCCAAAAACTGCCGCGCATACGCAGACAATGATTCCACATACCGGCGCTGGCCTTCCGCAAAAATCGTATCGAACGCTAAAGACGACTTACCCGAGCCCGACAGGCCAGTAAAGCAAATCAGTTTATTTCTCGGCAACTCGAGCGAAATATTTTTTAAGTTATGCTCGCGCGCCCCTTTGATGACAATCTTGTCTTGCATATGTTAATGTTACCTAACAATCTAGGAGTTCACCTTGTCACGCTCTGCTCGTGCTTGTCATGCCGGAAACTGGTCTGATGAGTTGTCGGATCTCGACATCAAGTTCATCGTCGAACGCGCACTCTCGATGGGTTGCATCACGCAAGGCTGGACGTCGGAAGAGTTCAAGGCGGCCCAGATGAAGTTGCAGGAGCGACTCGGAACGATAGACGTCACCCAACTGTCCGTCGATCAGATTGGTATTCTGAACGGACTGGCACGCTTTGGCGGTGTCGAACCGTTACAGGCTGGAATGGGTGGTGCGAGTTCCGCCATCATCGAAATTGTGCCGTTCGTCGACCCCGAACCGCATAGGCGCGAGGATGGGGTTACCGAGAGCACTGTCCAACAGGTGCGCACAGCTTCGAGCAGCTGGGGTGTAGGCAGCCCCATCTATGGCGATCCCAACGAAACACAGGATTGGAGCTACGACCCTCGCCTGAGACCAGATTGGTGGGACAAGAGGCCTGAGCGCGTTCCCTCTGGTCAAGGGCCGGTGCCTACGCCGGCGTCAGCCACTCCCGACGAGTGAAAGCTGTCTACGACTTGGCTTTCTTTCTCAGTCCGGTTCCCCGCTTCTTGGGAACCGGACTTCCTGTTTTTGTAGCCAACTCGTTTTCAAGCAGCACGATCTCGTCCCGGAGAATTGCGGCCGTCTCGTAAAGCAAATTCGCAGCCGCCTCTTTCATTTCCTGTTTCTTATCCCGAATCACTTCTTCTAGCTCTTTCGGGCTGGCACTGATTTCAATGTTGAGAATTTTCTTGGTTTCTACTTCCGCAGTCGCACCGAGCATGGCACGAATATCAGAAATCTTCTTGTTAATAGTCACTGGTGTAATACCGTTGGCTGCGTTGTACTCTAGTTGTATTTTACGACGACGTGCAGTTTCACTGAGCGCCCGGTCAAGTGATCCAGTCATGTGATCGGCATACAGCAGCACAACACCGTTAATGTTACGCGCCGCACGACCAATGGTTTGAATGAGCGAAGTCTCTGAACGCAGAAAACCTTCTTTGTCAGCATCGAGAATACCGATGAGTGAGACTTCGGGAAGATCGAGACCTTCACGCAGCAAGTTCACGCCGACGAGCACATCGTATGCGCCGCGACGGAGATCAGACAGAATGGTGATGCGATCCAACGTTTCAATGTCAGAGTGCAAATAAGCTACCTTCATGCCATCTTCCTTCAAGTAACCGGCCAAATCTTCCGCCATTTTCTTGGTCAGCGTTGTAATCAAGGCACGCTCCCCCTTTTCCACTCGGTCTTTAATCCTAGTCATGATGTCTTTGACCTGGCCCGGATAATCAGATGGCAGGTTTGGATGCAAGAGCTCACCAGGTCGAGGCTTAAAAGCCGCAGCAGGAGTAACTGGCAAAACGATAGTTTCAGGATCGACAAGTCCAGTTGGACGAATAATCTGCTCCACAATCTGATCTGAAACTTCACGTTCATATGGTCCAGGAGTAGCCGAAACCATCACCATCTGACTAACATTGCGAATGAACTCGTCAAACTTGAGTGGTCGATTGTCTTTCGCGGACGGGAGACGGAAACCATGTTCAACCAAGGTTTGTTTACGCGCCTGGTCTCCTGCAAACATGCCCCCAATCTGCGGCAAGGTCACGTGCGACTCATCAATGATCGTAAGAAAATCTTTAGGGAAATATGATAGAAGAGAAAATGGTGGCTCTCCGGGAGCACGACCATCAAAATGGCGCGAATAGTTTTCAATACCGTTACAGAAACCAATATTCCGGATCATCTCAATGTCGTAGCGTGTGCGGCGCGACAGGCGCTCATATTCAAGGAGTTTACCTTCTTGGTCGAGCTCCTCAAGACGCGCCTTGAGCTCACTTTCCATATCCTGCAAAGCTCGCTCACGTTCTGATGGCGAGGTCATGAAATGCTTGGCCGGGAACAGCCACATGTCATGCACCTTCTCAATCATTTCACGTGTAATTGGATCGAGTCTGAAAATTTCCCGCACAAACTCACCCTCGAGCACCACGCGATACAAAACCTCTTCATTAACTGGCATGATTTCAAGCACGTCGCCACGAGCCCGGAATTGGCCGCGGGTAATGTCGCTCGTGGTACGGGTGAATTGCATTTCAATCATCCGACGCATGAGTTCATCACGCTGCATTTTTCCGTCTGCAGTCACGTGCATGACCACCTTCTGATATTCAAGTGGAGAACCCAAACCGTAAATACACGAAACAGACGCCACGATGATGACATCTTTACGGGTGAGCAGAGCCTGCGTAGCTGCATGCCGCAAACGGTCGATTTCTTGGTTAATGGTGGCTTCTTTTTCAATGTAGGTGTCTGTACGTGGCAAATATGCCTCTGGCTGATAGTAATCGTAATAGGACACGAAATATTCCACGACATTATCCGGGAAAAATTCGCGGAACTCATTACACAACTGAGCTGCCAAGGTTTTATTGTGTGCAATCACCAAAGTTGGTCGTTGCACATTCTGAATAACATTCGCCATGGTAAAGGTCTTTCCAGATCCCGTTACTCCAAGCAAAGTTTGGCGATCCAAACCGTCACGAAGTCCTTTCGTGAGTTGCTCAATAGCTTTTGGCTGATCACCAGCCGGAGCGTAGTCTGATTTCAGTTTGAATTGCATAAGCGCCAATGCTCACGATGTTTAGCAAATAAGAATTCCCCCAAGAGTTGGGACTCTAGGGGTATGTTCGTATTTTGTACGGTTAGGATAACATGAAAGAAACCTGCCTTCAAGAGCTGTCCACAAGCCAGAGTTTGTTGACAACCTGGCCAAATCCTTTATCGTGGAGAGGTGATTCGTTCACAATCTCCCTTCACTCTCACCTTCCGAGGTCAGACATCATCATGAGCGGCCCCAATCCCCCCGTCACCCTTCCGCCCTCCGATCACCACATCGGATCCCTGGTCATGCTGTTCCGTTCGCAGGGGCCTATGGTCATCGAGGTGATCGACCGCCATCTGCTGCAGTCGCACGCCTGCAACGGTCACGACACTTTCCTCGTCGCGGCGCGTACGGCGAGCATCATGCTCGAGTCGCCCCTCGGCGACCGCTGGCGCGCAGAGCTGCTGGCGTTCGTGCTCCATACGAACGGACTCGAGGAGGCTGCACTGCGCGTGGAGCAGATCCTGCGTTCGGCCGAGCACTTCTGCCGCCAGGCCGATCTGTCGCTCGTGCGCGCTGGCGAGCTGAACGTGTTCCTGACCGCCAAGGTCACGGAACGCTTCCTCGGTGAGGCGCGACACCCGGATGATTACAGCCTTCGGAAGGTTGCCAACAACCTGCTGAATGCCGTGAGCACCGCAGAGCGGTAGAGAGCGAAGGTCGAGGTTCTCAAGACCGTAAAGCCCCGGAATCGCACACGCGACGCCGGGGCTTCATTCTTTATTTCATCGCCCTGTAAACTAATCATCACTACCATGACCACTGGAGTCAGAAGAGTCGGAGCTATTATCGGATGAATCAGATTCAGAATCCGATCCAGAATGTGACTCTGTATCGCCACTGTCATCAGCTTCAGAATCAGAATTATCACCGCCCACATCATCACCGGAATCAAGATCGTCACCCGTAACGTCGTCGGGCGATTCAGACGTATCGCCCGTACCCTCTTCAGTACTACCAGAGCCACTATTTTCACTACGGGCAGCGTCATGAAGTAAATCGCCCGCTTGTTTAGCTAAATCGTCAGCAGTTTCAGCATCGCCTTCCGCCAAGGCTACCTGCGCCTCAGCAAGAAGCACCGTTGCCTGATCGATTAACGCTTGACGCTCGGCAACGTCAACACCTTCAAGCTCAAGTTCAGCTACAGTCTCAAGAGCATCGTTTAGCTCGTCTTCTGATTCGTGAATTTCGTCTTCAGCTTCCTCAGCATCTGCAAGTTCAAGTTCAATTTCATTGAGATCGTGATCCTCATCTTCATCAGCAACATCAATCGTTTGCAAGCCTTCACGAAGATGCTCAGTCTCAATTTCATCCAAATCTTCAGTGTGTACTTTGTGAATTTCAACTTCCAACTCCAGCTCCAACTCCTCAAAATCCAAGGCGAAGTCGGCTAAAGTCACACCCAGCAAACCAGCAACCAAACCATCAATCTGCTCGGCTGCCCCAGAATCATCAACCCTGAATAATTCGTTCGCGTCCGTTCGCAAAACTAAGCCGTGCGGAATCTCACCATCTTCAAGCACCCCACCGCGCACATAATCAGGAAAGAAGCCTTCCGGAAGATCGACTACTCGCTCAGACCAATCGTCACCAAACAAAGCTACAGCCTGATCTTCACTTGAAAGTGCTCGAAGCTCACCGCCCGGCTCAACCACATACACCGTAGAGTCGCTCGGAATTTTCAAAAGTGACGTACCTGGCTGTACTACAACCGTGTCACCAAGTGGCAAAGAAGCCAAATCTTCAGCAGAAATAACTTTTATATCATCAAAAGACTCGAACCAGGAAAAATACGTTGCTTCATTTGGAAACGGGTGGCGCATGCCATCTTCTCCAAAAACGTAAACCGTAGGAAAATCGTTCGACATAATCAGGTCCCCCGGCCCAGCTGCAGCCTGAACGAACTGCGGCGTGGAGTAGCCCAATAAAGCAAAGACCGTAAATAGTGCGAAGACTTTTTTCATATGCGCGTATGATAACACTTTCAAAATCACTTACTTCACAAGGGTATCAACAATTATATCTAAAGCTCCCGCCGGAATCTTTGATCTCCAAGCAGGATTCTTTTCACGGATCATTTTACGAATATCCTCACCCACAATTCCTGGCACAGGGACAATCTTTTTCGTGGCAACACCTTTGGCTTCAAAGATTTTACGCACGTCTTCATTTCCACTCCAAACAATAGGCTCAGCCGGGTTTCCAGACACATCAAGCACATGGTGCGCCCAGGCTTCATCGGTCTCTGCGTCTTTTACTACAGCAATGGTGGCATCCATAATATTTGCCACCAACAAGGCCGCACCAATCATGTCACGACGTTGATCTAAACTAAATGGATCATTACCGTCCGCTGACTTACCCTCACAAATCACCACCACCACATTATCCGAAACCTTCATCATGCCCTGCACGACCATGAGATGACCGTTGTGAAAAGGTTGAAATCGCCCTGGGAAAATAAGCGTGGACATATACCAAACAAATTACTGAATATATACATTTTACCATCCTGAGGCGAATGCCGAAGGATCAGTAGCCGGCCACCCGTTGAAGTAAAACAACGAACATATCTCGCCATTCACGATTGTACGCTTCGATCAACGCCGTCTTCTTTGCTCGGTTCCAACCTTTAATTTGCTTTTCACGAATAAGCGCCGCTTGCTCGTCTTCAAGAATCTCAAAATACACTAATTTTGTGCAAGAGTACTTACGCGCAAAGCCATCCACGATTGCGTCACGATGAGATTGAATCCGCTCCGGCAATGCCGTACTCATCCCCGTATATAAAACAGAATGTGACTTATTTGCCATAATGTAAACACCGCAAATACGATCGTGCATACATAAAGCGTCAGGAACTGATCCTTCGGCATTCGCCTCAGGATGGTGTGTGCGACTTCGAGCGACAGTGAGAAGCGATCGACCATCTTAACCCTGATGCCAATCGAGTAAATGTTCTTTCGTAGTCACGGGAAGCTGGAACTGACGCGTCATTTCAGTGATAAGAAGTGGTGGAACATCGATTTTGGACATTTCATTCACACCCTTACCATCAGCGGCGATCATTTCCAAATAACCAACTGCATGAGGGTCAATTCCCATGAGTGTTGCTGCGATCGCATCAACCGCTACAGCGTCAAAACCCGCCAAGGCCACACCCATAGCCACCGGACCACCATTCACCGGCCCCTCCCCCTCCATCGCCAAAACTCCATCGATCACCGCGATATCGCAAGGCTTCTGTTCATATAAAAAAGCCAGGATCTGATGGGCCGATTTTGGACCACCCACCGTAAGCCACGGCGCCCTGGACCACACCCGTCCTTGTACCGTAATTCGCGGTGGCACAAGCATAGTACCTTCAGCCCAATTACTAACCGCGAGCGCAGCTCCGTAGTCCTGATGCGTCTTCATGTTACTTACAGAAATCGTCAGATCAGCCTCCATGGCGACCTTAGGACGACGCAAGACAATTTGATCTCCATTCGCAGCCGCGAAGGTCTGCTCTACAAACGGCTCATCCTGGAGATCGACAAGGGTGATATCAGTGTAATGTTCAAGGAGCTGGTCGTATCCAAAATTTCGAAAAGCGGACTTGGTACCAAAATGAGCTGCATCAGCAACAACCACAGGAACCTTAGAATACGTCCGGATGACATCAAGAATGCCGCGAATAGCGTCAACGTGCACGGAAGCAAGCTGCAATTCGTGATGCACGAGATCGGGTTTGATCAGTATCTGCTTAGCTTCTTTAATCTTATCAACAAACGTCTGCCCTAAACTATCAACCACCTCACGAATCACTTTCCGGCGATTTTCTCCCTGGGCGATATTTACCTTAGGCATACAATAGAAAAAGGATACACCGTTGACCTTAGAATAGGCAATCCGTATCATAGGATAGCCATAACTCGGGGGGGTACATGGCATTGTCGTCAGATATTCTCGAGAGACTCGTCAACAAATTCCGGAACATGACCGGATTGGAGGTGAATTTCCGCAACAAGATCGCAGACGAAATCGTCAAGCGACTTGGTCCGTATAGTAACAAGCCGGGATCAACCGGCCCCTGCATTCATGCCTTGAACGTCTTGATCACGCAGATCAGGCCGCGCACGGATTTGAATCCAGCAGCACAGAAAGCCGCCATCCAGCTTCTGAATGCCGCCATCCAGGAACTGGAAAGCGAAGCCGCAGAGGCCTCGCTCGAACCCATCGATCGCTGAAGACCTCAACTGAAGAAACCCCCTCTTCAGTCTCATCCCCACCCGCCTCCAAAAGCCGGTGGGGATTCGCCTTATTGAGACGAAAATATATGACTTATAAATTCGAGGTCATAAATATCAAATTACTACTTTTGCCAACGGCACTGTTGAACCATGAATATAAAAACACCCTCGCGTTAAGCGAAGGTATTTTTGGTTCCGAGACTTGGGATCGAACCAAGATTCACGGCTTCAAAGGCCGCTGTCCTGCCATTAGACGATCTCGGAATAATTGAGAGGCGTCCACAGGATAGCGTAAAATTTGAGTTTTATCAAGCAGTAAAGAAGTTACTCGAGTTGCGCGGAAAATGGACCATCCAACGAACCAGGCCAAATAACCTCAGTCGCTGGATAAGACATGTAGGCTGAAGATCCGCCACCTAACTGGCAGCCAACAACGCCATTTGCATAATAACTATGAGAATTTAAAAGGATACCATCCGAACCATTTCCCATATAAGCATAATACGCAAACGCCGAGGCGCTAGATCCACTATAGTAAATAACTCCCTTCAGATGTTCTGATTCAAAATATCCTTGACCAGAGCAATCTGATGTTGAAAATTTAATATATTTCGGACCTTCGCCTAATAAATCCCCATCATTATCATATTTCAAAAATTGGCCGCTCATTTCGTTATATGCAGTTCCGCGCGAAGGCAGGCCATCAACTAATGCGCCGACATATTCGCCATCAGCATCACGGACAATAAGTTGCTTTAGAGCAGTGACATCGGGAGTATTTTCAAGTACGACTACCCTTTCGTGGAGATCGCAAACGGCGGCTACTGGTCCGCGGGCACCTGCGACACATTTTGATGCAAACCAGGGCTCAGCATTAGCTGAGAAAATACTTGCGGCAAATACGCCACTCCCGAACAAAGTTCCGGCCACAACAAATGCTCCAAGGAGTTTAGACTTCGTAAATTTATGCATAATAAGCTGGCGTTAATTTATGGTTACTTTTAGTGTAAACTCACCGATACGATATAACAATAGAGTTATGCCTGAAGCCGTCATCGCCCCCAGAGTGTCTAAGGACCGTACGGAGAGAAAGGTATAATATTCATATATTCATTCCCTGTATTCGTTCACGTAAACCCGTATGCCTGAAGTCCGTAGACATCGAGAGGAGCAGTTGCAAGCAGCTCGCAGAACGGTTGAGAAAATCTATACGGATTATGGCGAATCCGGAAAAGAGCATGTTGGTATCGATAATGAACTCAAGGACGGTATTACAACCTTGTTAGCTATGGGACTTCAAACGGAGTCGAGTTGCTGGGGACATCCGGAACGTCGTGATGATCCAAGTGTCCTCTACGCCGAAAAAAACCTATTCCCGTATATTACTTTCAGCGGCTTTCAACCAGATGACGGCCTTGATGAACACGGAAACCCGCAAGGATATTCAAGAGCACAAGTTGATGCGGCCTGCGCGCGCATGAAAGTTGATGCAGCCACATTACGATCCCTGCTCGACGCCTTTTATCAACAGTGGCCTGCCGGACCCCAGAACATCCAATTACATTACCCCGAGGATATGCCGGCGGCTCGTCTTGTCACTCGTGACGCTGACCGATTGGAAGAGGTCGACCGAAGCGAACAAGACGTAGCTATTCGTCAAGCACATGATGAATGGAAAGCGTTTTTAGACTTTATGCAAACCGCATACTCGCGTGGCGACTAACTCGTGATTATCACACCGCACCTGTAAATATTCTAGTGTAGGTCACAAAAACTTTAGCCCAGCGCTGAAGTTTTTGTTTTTGGTAAATCGAGGTAAACTTTTCCCATATGAAAATGGTCATCATTGCCTCCACAAATCCAGTTAAAATCAATGCTACGAAAAACGCGTTTGAGGCGATGTTTCCAGGGATTGAATTCAGCTTTGAAGGTCTCGACTCCCCCTCTCAGGTGTCAGCCCAGCCAATGGGAACAGAGGAAACGGTGCTTGGAGCGAGAAATCGAATTAAGCATATTCGTGAGGCCAGACCAGAGGCAGATTACTTTGTGGGGCTTGAGGGTGGCTTAATTACTGATGAGAACAATCATTTTGTCTCACAAGCCTGGATGGTGGTAGTTGATAAAACCGGCAAAGAGAGTAAAGCCGCAACCGCTACATTTGTATTGCCAGAAGTCATGTCTGAAATGATTCGCAGTGGGCTTGAAATGGGTCACGCTACAGATAGACTTTATGGGCTCGTGAATTCCAAACAAAAAAGCAGCTCGGTTGGCGTGTTGACTGATAACACCATTGACCGAACTGCGTATTACACCCACGCACTCACGTTAGCGCTCATTCCGTTTAAAAATGCTGAGCTCTATTAATTATCGTTACACCACAAGCGGTAATTCGTGCATGGACCATTCGCGGCCATGCACCACATCTTCAATCCGGTAAGCGCCGTGCGTAGGGGCATTTGTATAGCCATTCCAAGCCATACGAGCTAAAGCCCCACCCTGAATCCAATCCCACAGCCACTCACCGGTATACAAAGGATCGAGCGCGTCAGTGCCTCCGCCTACTTGGTACAACCAATTTCGGTTGAAATCCTCCTGACTCCCCACCGTGGGAGCCATAATCACCGGTATCCCAAGACCGGCATAAAAAGACAATTCAGATGGCTTCGTCCAGAGAATGTCAGTCTTTCTCATGAGCTTATTAAAGCTTGAAAAATACTCAGCCCGCTTTGGCGTCGATAAAATACTAAGTCGACCGTCCGCCAAGGCACGCTTGAGTGGAGTTCGCTTAAGTTCCGATGCAAAATATTCCCCCACCTCCGGCCGCGTTCCTGCCACGAGGGTTAAAGTAAGTTGATCATCCAAAATATCGCGCATGAGGCTTTTTGCCGCCACCACTCCCACCTCACGCTGAGCCCCTGCTCCGCCTACCGCAAATGTAAGAGAGATTGGCGAAGGCCTTTTGTTTTGCACCGCAGCACAAAACGTTTTTCCAAACGTGGCTTCAAGCATGGTTTGTGAATGGGTCGCAAACACACCCTGTGGGTCAAGATTGCACATGCGTCGTGACAGATCAGATAAGACAAAATCTGCCTCTGGTCCGCCAACATTTTCCATGGGAAGCGGGAAGCCTGTAAACAAAATATTCTCTTCCCGTACTCCATACAGACGGAGTCGCTCTACCACCCTACCTGTTGGAGCAAAATACTTAATTCGACTCTTGCGCGGATCAAGTGGTACCCAAGCCCTTGAAACATCAGCATCACAGACCACCAAGTAAATGTCTTCTGGATAACCAAATTCCTCAGCAGCAAAGGCTGGGGTCATGAACGTACAAATAAGTGGCTTAGGATTTTCCGCGAGTTTATCAATGAGATGCTTGCAATTCTTAGCCTTACGGATGAGGGCGTAGGTCTGCTTTACCTGAAGTGTTGGATCAGAAAGGTCTCGTTTTGGATAAAACGCCTCAATCTCCTGCATGTGATCCATGACCTCAAACGCAGCTGACCCAAACAACGGTACCCGCTTAAACCTGGAAATTCGCTCATACCAAGTCTGACCGGTTGACCAAATCTTCTTATCTCGATCCGGAATGCCTACGTAGTCATTGGCGAGAATCACCTTTTTCCCAACCGCAAAAGACCGCAAAGCCGAGGCAGCACGCTCATGTCCATAGCCCATGCTTACCGCGACCACATAAGCCGCCCCCTGACCAATCCTCCGTATTGGCATATATACAGAAAGTATACAGTATATATTCGTCATTAAAATTTCGGGAATTTACAGCTTAACAATAAGATCCATCCTTATATTTGACTGTTATCAGCTTTTCGGGTAAGCTGCTGCCAACTTGTTTATACCCTTTTATGTCAAAGATTTGCGTAGTTACAGGCAAAAAGCCGAACGTTGCTAACAACGTCAGCCATGCCAACAACAAAACCAAGCGTCGCCAGATGCCAAACCTCCAGGTCCGCACTATCACGGATCCAAAAACCGGCAAAAAGCAGCGCATCCTCGTCTCAGGTCGCGGCCTCCGCACCTTGAAGAAGTGGGCAGCTGAAGGCAAGGCATTGGACTTCAAAGCATTGACCGCTTAAACAAAAATCACCCCTTAAACGGGGTGATTTTTTGTTTGAAATCTATTCTCGAGCCAATGGGTTTGATCCATTCTGAACCTCCGTATAATCAATCACTCCGTCACCGTCTGTATCATTCACTTCAGGATCAGTGCCATAACGACTCTCTTCATCATCAGTGAGTCCATCCCGATCCGTGTCATTAGCGTGAAGACCGAAGCGAGTAAAGAAATGACGCATGTCCCAAGGAGCGTAAGATGGTACAGGATCCCCAATAATGTAATGCATGAAAATTGTCGGCGGGAGATTAAACACGAACACCTGCCAAGCCGATCCAAGCAACGCCTGAGCCGTGTTTTCATCGGCAATTTGATGGAGAATGTTCTGATCTTCAGAGATGTATACCTCGGCGTTACTATTGATTTGCAGAAGCGTCGATCCTGCCTTTGGCAACATTATCGATCCAATCGGATACGCGGTAAGAGTAGCATCGGTGACGGTATGTACCTCAGAAAAATCCGTGTACCAGGTAAAGTAAGTTTCATCATCCAAAAATGGGCGACGTCGACCAGCTTCGAGTTGATAAATGGTGTCGAAATGCTCACCCTTGAACACTTCGCCTTCAGAAAGAACTTGGATTTCTTCAAGTGTCGTTCCGTCAAATGGTGAAATTCCAAATCCACCAGGAATCGCGGTCACGCCGTTATCAGGTACGGGGGTGATCACATCCGTATTCGGCAAGGTGCAAGATCCCAGATCAATCGTCGCTGGCAAGAGCGGAGGACGATTGTTCGTTGAAGATACAAACAGTACATACACTGTCTGTTCTCCCGATGGTCCCGCCAATGTCCAAGGAACACTCATCTGTGCTAATTCGACGGTTGAAAGCATTGGATCTGGATTAAAATCAACCATCTGAACTTCTAACATGGCCTCTGTATTTGAAAGATAAACACGCACCGCACCCCGAGC
>JAUPWK010000008.1 GCA_030916555.1 Patescibacteria group bacterium
GTTTCACATGAAACATTACACGGATATTACATGTTCCACGTGAAACAATAACACTCAATCTTTAGCTAACTTTAGCCAAATAATCAGAATATTTGAAGCCACAGAAATCAATTTAAACGTCTAGCTACTAGGAGTGGCGAGGAGCGAAGCGAGGCGTATGTAACCATACGGCGTGCGAGCACCGGAGACACGACAACGTAGCTGGGCGTTTAAATTGATTTCTGGTGCCCTCACCCGGAGTCGAACCAGGATTAAGAGCTTAGGACGCCCTTGTTCTATCCATTGAACTATGAGAGCAGGGTATTTGCGTACAGCACAATGTTTTCAACGCATTATGCTAGCGAAGCTCATAATTTGCCTCAGTTTGGATGAACGGGACGTTTTAGCCGATACGTAGGGTTACCTACGTATCGGCTGAAACAGGGACCCGTGAATTCAAAATGGGGTAAATTATGAGCTTCACTGTGCTATACTACGAACAGTTAGCGAACACAGTATAGTTTCTCTAAGACTTGGGGTCAATATGCAAACTGAATTTATTATCGTCATCCTCCTCCTGATTGCCACGCTTGGGGCGGTTGGATTCCTTGTATTCCGAATTTTAGCGCAAAAAGCCGCAGATCCCAGCATCGCCTTACTCGAACAGTTGAATTCAATGCGTAAAGAACTCTACGAAATGCAGGATAAAGGTCGAGTTGAAATGCAGTCACAGCTTGGTCGAGTAAATGACCAGGTCTACAAAGGCATGAGCGACTCGCAAAAAGCCATGCAAACACAATTTGCCCAAACCTCAAAGATCATTGAAGACATTACCCTGCGATTAACCACGCTCGATGCTACGAACAAACAGGTTCTCGATTTCTCATCGCAGTTACAAAACCTTCAAGACATCTTAAAGAATCCAAAGCATCGCGGGATTCTTGGAGAATATTTTCTTGAAACAGCCTTGAAGAATGTCTTATCGCCTGAGCATTACAAAATGCAGTATAAGTTTGCAAATGGCGAGATTGTCGATGCTGCTGTTTTGCTTGATGGCAAAATCATTCCGATTGATTCTAAATTTAGTTTGGAGAATTATAATCGCTTAGCCGTAGAACAGAACCCTGAGGTACGTGAGAAACTTGAGAAGGCCTTTTTAAACGATTTAAAACTCCGCATTCAAGAAACAGCGAAGTATATTCGTCCGGAAGAGGGAACGATGGACTTCGCTTTCATGTTTATTCCACACGAAGCCGTATATTACGATCTTCTCGTCAACAAAATTGGAACTATCACAGATGAAACAGACAGCCTCATTGCTCGTGCCGCCTCAAAATACAAAGTCATCATCGTATCGCCAACATCGTTCTTTGCTTTCCTGCAAACCGTCTTGCAAGGCTTACGTGCATTAAAGATTGAAGAGAGTGCTCTCATGATCCAGAAACAGGTTGAAGAGCTTGGTAAACACATGCGCGCATACTCCGAATACCATGGCAAAGTCGCCAAGAATCTCTCGACTACCGTGAACCAATTCAACCTGTCATCAAACGAACTTCGCAAAGTAAGTAAGGACGTGAATAAAATCACCGCCGGCAAAGGCGGGGAAGTCATCGAGATCGAAGTTGTAGACACTCCGGTGATTGAATGAGACGTTCTTAAAATAATTCGCGACCAAGCATGCGTCATGCCTGGTCGCGATAGTTTTCTACGGCTATCGTTCTACTTGTCTGACGAGCCGTAAATTTTAGCCTTGAGCTGCCCCCGCATTGCACCCATCTGCGCCAAGGCAACATTCGCACAGCTATCTTGCTCGGTCGCGTAGTGGCTGAGACCACCACGCAGTGCTTCAACGTTGTGCTGAAACTTGTACGCTCCCATCGGGAGCGGTGGAAGCTTCGGACTGATGCTACGCTCGTCGTAAAAGTCAACAGCCACTTCAATCTGCTGACCAGAGGGGGCGAAATCAAGACTAGCACTCAATTCGCGTGCGCGGCCCTTCTCGGCAATATACCGATCAGCCACCGTTCGCAGCAGTTGATACTTGTCACTCTCACTGAGCAGGTGCGCGTCAATCGCCTTATCAATGGCGACGGCGATCTCCTTGCGATACCCTCGAACTGTTTCAATCAATCCGTTCAAACGAACCAATTCAGCACCGTCACGCTGATAGGCTGAGAAGATCAGCCGTGCACGATTTCCAGCTACTCCAGGGAGGTACACGAGCAACCGATCGAACCACGCGATGTGAATGCGATCGAGTCGGCGTTCAGCCAAGCCAGCCGATTCAGCCAACGCCTCGAGAATAGTGTCGATGAGCGACAACGCCTCTCGAACCTTAGTGGATTGGAATTGACCCTCGTGCACCACACTCATGAGAGCGTCATCAAGAATGCGCAGCGCATCCCGCCAATTCACCTGAACTTCATCAACATAGTCGAGCATCGCACCATCGGCGGTCACGATCGCATGCTCCTGGGCAACGGAACGCTGCGCAAGCAAGGCACGAATCTGAGCTGCGGTAGCCATGGAATCACCCCCAAAATATTTGGAGTCAGTAATGACAACCAAACCCTAGAATATAGCAGCATTTTTACAGTAAGTCAACATAAAACCGCCTCAAGGGCGGTTTTATGTTTGGAAGTAATTACTTCTTAGCGATCTTGTTCAAGTGAGCCATGGTGCGGCTCTTGATGCGGGCAGCGGCATTCTTTTTAAGAATGTTCTTGCCTACGGCCTTATCAAGGGCCTGAGCAAGCTCGGAAACCAATTTCTTGGCCTCATCAAGCTTCTTTTCAGCGAGCAACTTGCGGAAGCTGCGGCGCATGTAATCAATGCGCTCATTCATGAGCTTATTGCGACCGGCGCGAACAACGCTCTGACGCAAGGCCTTTTTGGCATTTTGGAGATTTGGCATAACAGTGGAGGTGGCCCTCCTAAACTCCCCGAGTTTGTGGGGAGAAGCAAATGTAAGTGCGCGAACAATAGCGGAGAACGCGAAAAACGTCAAGAAACCTTAAGGAAGCTCGTGACCAACCGGTCAACCGAAATGTCTGGATCTAGCCCTGTTTTCATGGATTTATCTAATTTGAAGGCCAATCCATGCAAAGATTCCAATTTTTCCGCTGACCAAGATCGGACTTCGGTGAGCAATTTTTGCGCGACAAACGGATGGATACTCAGACCGTCTGCCAAATCCTGTTTTTGAGCTTTTGGGTTCAAATCAAGAATTGCTCTCGCCTGTAAGAGCAAGCGAATCTGACGCGCCAACATTCCAAAAAGCTGAAATGCGTCAGCCCCAGCCGCTCGTTCTTCGGAAAGTTTCTGCAAAGTTTTCACAGCCTGACCGGATGCTAGCGCATCCATGAAGGCAAAAATGTCCTCATCAGACTCCACACGCACCAACGCCGTCACCATCGCCGGAGTGACAGGCTCATGCGCGGCATAAGCTCCGAGCTTTTGCAGTTCCGCATCAATTCGCCAACTATCATTTCCCGTTCTCGCGAGCAAACTCGCCAGTACCGACGATGAAATATTTACTCCATGAAATTTCGCTCGGGCAGCGGACCAACTTGTGAGTTCGCCTCCTTCAAGCTGCGGAAGGGAATAGGTATGAACATCGGGCTGATCGTGCAACACTTTAAAGATCTCAGACTTTTCAAGTGCCGCAGGCGTAACCGAGTCTGCAAAAATTAAAATGGTAGAACTGGGAACTTTTGAAAACCCTTCAAGCCACGGCTTTGACTCAGCCTTCTTCAGTGAAGATACGAGGTTACGAATAATCACCATGCGCTTCTCGGCAAGAAACGGTGAGGCCTGGGCAGCACCAATCACCGCGCCACGTTCAGCATCAAGACCGTCTTTAACCACAAACTCATCCACGTTCATGCCAGCGGGATCAAACTTGTCTGCAAATTTTTGACGCATCTCAGAGGCACGCTCTTTAACACGCAAAGTGTCGTCGCCGTAAATGAAGATGATCATAGCAATCCTCGAAAGTTTAAGGTTGAAACTCGAAAGTGGCAAGCCCAGTCCACAATTCAAACTTTGGGCTTTGCCCGTTCAGCCTTAGACTAGAGACATATGCAAGCTTATCCCATTATCGTGCTCGTGGGTCCTAGTGGAGCGGGTAAAACCTCCCTGCTGCTTCAGATGCTCAGTCGCTTTCCAAACCAAACGGCTGCGATCAAATCAAAAGTCACAAGATCACGGCGCAACGAGCAAGATGCTGTCTTCTACGATTTTTTGAGTGAGCCTGAATTCGAACACTTCCGAGCCGAAGGTCGCTTATTCCAAACTGCGCACTACGCGGGGCACAATTATGGCTGCGAACGCAAACAAACTGACGCAGTGGTGCAACAAAAAATCGGCCTCGTCGTGCTTGTTCAGCAATCCGTGGCCGATTTTATTGCTGCCGGCTACAAACTCGTACTCGTCGAAATCGTTCCCGAAGGTTACATACCGCGCACGGAAAATCATCGAGTAGCCGCGGACCAAGCCCGCAACGCAGTTCCACTCTCGTACGACTATCACATCACCAATTCATTTGCACCCGGTGGATTTGAGCATGCGACTGATGAACTCACTAAGATCATTCGTGGCCTACTCAATCTCACCCCAACGCTTCGCTGAACCCACATCAACCACGAGTGGCACAGACAAAGCAATCACTGATCCCATCAGCTCTCGCACTTTTTTCTCGAGCGCTGGCGCGTCCTCTTTTGTCACTTCAAACACCAATTCGTCGTGTACCTGGAGCAACATTTTGGCCTCGAGCTTCTCGGTCTTGAGCCAATCAGCAATTTTAATCATGGCAATCTTCAAAATGTCGGCTTGGGTGCCTTGAACTGGCATATTCACCGCCATACGCTCAGCGGCAGCTACAAGCTGTGGCATGCCAGAGGTAGCGTCCGGCAAATAACGGCGTCGACCAAACAACGTTTCGACATAGCCATCAGTCCGTGCCTTGAGTTTCATGGCGTCCATGTAATCACGAATGGCCGGGTGGACCTCAAAATAGCGCTCAATAAAATCTTTAGCTTCCGTATACCCAAGTCCGGTAGCTCTTCCAAGCGAACGTGCGCCAACGCCGTAAAGAATGCTGAAGTTAATTGCCTTAGCTGCCGCACGTTGATCTTTAGTTACGTCCACTTCAGCAATCTCCCAAACTTCAGCCGCAGTCCTGCGATGAACATCAACACCATCTTTAAAGGCTCGGATAAACGACTCATCATTCGCCATGTGAGCAGCGAGTCGTAACTCAATCTGAGAATAGTCAGCGGACAACAAGACCTTGCCCTCATCGGCCATAAAAGCCTTACGAATCTCAAGCCCAAGCGCGCTCCGGATTGGGATGTTTTGAACGTTAGGGTTGAGTGAAGACAAGCGTCCGGTCGCAGCCACAGTCTGGCTGAACGTAGTGTGGATTCGACCATCTTCCGCAATGAGCTGCGGCAAACTATCGGCGTAAGTTGATTTTAATTTGGCCACCTCACGGTACTCTTCAATCATGGCAATAATCGGACTCTCGTCGGCCAACTTTTCAAGTTCTGGTGCGGCCGTAGAGTAACCCGTCTTGGTTTTCTTAATGCCTTTTGTTGGTAGTCCAAGATCGATGAACAAAATGTCAGCGAGTTGCGATGGAGAATTAATGTTGAATTCCTTGCCAACGAGCTTGTAAATCTTTTTAGTGAGGTCATCAAGTGTTTTTGCAAAATCAGAAGACAGTTCCTGTAGCTTTGTTTTGTCCACCAAAATGCCGTCACGTTCCATCTTGAACAAAACCGGAACGAGCGGGGCCTCGATATCTCTGTACAACGACGCCATACCATCTTTCTGCAAGCGAGGCACGAGTACATCTGCTAATTGCAAAAGTGCCGCACAGTATTCAGTTGTCGTTGCAGAGCCTGACAATGTCACTTTCAAATGATCTTCCACCACTTCTGCAAAACCGAAGTCGCGCACGCTTGAAGAAATCAAATAAGCAGCGAGCAGCGTATCCACCACCTCACATGACGCAAAAACTTCCTCTGACGCTACACCTACGCGCGCCAAGGCATGCATTGCGGCCTTAAGATCGTGGACCACGATTACTCGACATGTCGCTAAAAAAGTCGTGATTGCTGTGAGCTCACGCAATTGTGGTTCGGTAGCAACAAACACGCGCTGTCCGTCAGATATTGTTACCTTTGCTAAACCACCACCAAATAAATCAGCGGCCTTAGCCTCAACAATCAGGGCTACGCGGGCCGTTTCAAGCTCGCTTAGATCTTCAACCTGACGTGTAAGTACGGCTTTTGGAGCTTTCAATTTTTTTCCGAGAGTAGCCGGGACGATTTCATGCTGAACAGCCTCACCTTTGGCCTCGTACTTTTTAATCAACTGTTTAAATTCATACTGCTTGAACAAACCGAGAAGTTTCTGTGTGTCAGGCTTGCTCGTCACTGCCTGCTCAAGATCAAACTCCTCAAGTGGTACGTCACGAACTATCGTGACCAGTTTACGCATGAGCGCGATGGTCTGTTCTTGACCCACAAGCTTCTTAGCAAACTTGTCTGGCAGCGAACCATCATGCATGGCCTTCAAAAGTCCGTCGATCGAACCGTACGCTGCCAAAAGCTCGGCCGCGCCCTTCGCTCCAATTCCGGCTACGCCCGGAAGATTGTCTGAGGTGTCGCCAAGGAGCGTTTTAAGGTCAATGAGTTGGTGGGGGGTGAGTTTGTAGCGCTCCAAAATTGCGGCTTCGTCATACACTTTTACTTCTGACAAACCCTTGATAAAGAAAATTACTTTCGTCAGTGGAGAGACCAACTGCAAACTATCGAGATCGCCCGTCACAATCAGAGTTTCAATACCGCCAGCCGCCTCATTGAGCTTCGCGACCGTGCCCAAAATATCGTCAGCCTCATACCCCTTCACTGAAAAAGATGGAATCCCGTAGGCCTCCATCACCCCTTGAATAATGGGAATCTGTGCGTACAGTTCGTCAGCTTTCTTCTCCCGGGTACCCTTATACGGCTCATAGGCTTCATGCCTAAACGTGCCACCAGGTAAGTCCCAAGCAACTGCCATGTAATCAGGCTTATAGGCCTGCAGCATTTTCTCTACTACGTTCGTAAACCCATAGGCGGCGTTCACGACCAATCCATCTTTGGTTGTAAGTGGGGGAATAGCATGCCATGCCCGGTGCAACAACGCGTTACCGTCCAAGATAATAAACTTCTTCAAAGGAGATTCCATATGCGGGCAGTGTAATAGAAAAGCGAAACCCCCGCCACAGCCTAGCCGTGACGGGGGAGTAGAGAAACAACTTCAGCGTGCGAGCTGAATCTCAGCGGGGTCAATGGGCCCACTCATGTAGCCGTGTCCACTCTGGGACAGGCCGATGAACGAAGGGCCCACATGGGTGCGAGAACTGAGTACGATGAGTCCGCCTGCATCGTAGTCCACGCTGGTACCGTCCGCGAAAAAGCAGGTCGTGAGGTGCGTCAGCGGGCTGTAGACAGCCACCACCGGACGCGATCCCGTGGGCGGAACGAAATGGACGAAGATCGACTGCTCGTCGACCCTCCAGCCCTCCTCGTCCTGCATCACCGACTGCCCAGCGCTCAGGGTATCGATCAATCGCTCGCAGTTCGTGACCACGATCCGACCCCGGTGTCGGACAGCAATGGTCCCGTATTCATCGAGCATGATGAAGTCGGACAAGAAGTCCGAGACATCGATACTCCGCCAATCCCGGCCATCGTTCGTGAGGCACAGAGACAGGCGCGCGTGATCGATCAGGTCACGGATAGGCGCCAACACGAAATCGACGTGCTCGCCGTACGTGATCGCAGCCGCGACCTTGGCGACTTTGGTTTTACCGCCTTGATCAATCAGGGCAGCGTCGTGGAGCATGAGGAGCACCATGCCCTTTCCGTTGTAACGGGCAGCGTCGTACAGCATGCCGACACGACCGATTTCGAGCAGCGCATCTTCGTAGACCCAGCTCCGCTGCTCGGTCGAAAGAAGGATGCGCACACTTGCGTCATCTCTGTGCGGACGAATCGCGAGCCGCGACACCCGGTCCGGAGTGAATCCAGGAAGCATTCTTGACGTACACAGATCGAGAATCTCGTCAGGGGGAGCAATGAGCAGCAAGCGCTACCTCAAGGGGGGAGTTTCAGCCTTACCGGGCGGCAAGGCGAACGCGAGCTTATCTAAAAATTTGGCTATTGTCAACAAAATATGATGAGATCACGCCGACTTGCAAAATTCATTTTTTCCTGCTAGACTACGCCTCGCGAAGTGCGTATTTTGCAAACAATCACGCACCAGCGAGCGTATTAAATTTATTCAAGACGAGGAGCCGACCGAGTAAGACTGAGCCGTATAAAGATATACGGTGAAGTCGACGGAGGTCGGCGACAAAGTATTGGATAAATTTAATAGCGAGCAGTACGGTGGCTATGGTGAAATGGTTATCACAGAGGTTTGTGGTACCTCTAGTACGGGTTCAATTCCCGTTAGCCACCCCACGAGATATCGACCTTAATGGGTCGATATTTTGTTTATCACAATAACTATTTGGGTGATACCGTTGATTGGACAAATTCGTAAATTTTGATATTCTCCTCTGTCGCAAGGCGACTACGGCTGGATAAGCCGGATCTTTCGGAGGTGGTTCTTGAACGAGGAATCTGATGAAGAAGGCGCTGAGAGACCGGTAAAATCGGTCATCATCGCGAATGGAACGAAGGAGGGAATTCTCCTGCGCGCCAAGCGCCATGGCGAGACCTACCCGACTCATGCTCCGGTCCGCATCATGGTAGACAATGTCATTCATCTCGTGCGGGGATGCGACATATTCCGTACGGACCTTTCCCTCCGGTTCGAACCGGAGGGCAACTGGCCCAAGTGCCCCCGCTGCGACAAGCAGGACTGGTCCGTTTGGGTGGCTGCGACCCAGATGATCCACCAGGTCTGCAGCAATGTTGAAAGACCGAATGTGTACAGCCGTCCCGGCTGGTACATCCTGTGCCTGCACTGTGACCGAATCATCGTACATCACAGTGTCGAGAACCCGCATAGCTTGAAAGGCGTCAGGGAGTACGTGTACGACCCCGCCGACGACATCACGAAACACTTCTGGCCGGAGATTGCGCCCAAACGTCCACGTAAGCGCACCCACTAGACACAGTAAGCCGCTCGGCCTGCTGTTACGCTCGTCGGGTGCGCTTTTGCTTTAGGAGCAATAATGGCGCGAGATGGTGAGTTAATTTCATTTCAATATTTGTATCACCGCATTCGGAAAACCAATAGCTCCCGATACATACTCGGCCAGTTTAAAGTTCTAAAGTCGGCCAACATCGAACCCCATAAAAACCCCCTCAGCAATGAGGGGGTTTTCTTTTTGCCTTGCACAACCGCCAAAATTTAGCAGCTCTGTAAGGCGCCCGAGCGTACTCGGGCAAGAGGGAAGTAGCACCGATCAGTGCGACCAGTGCAGACCAAGCACCATCCCGTGCTTGGTAGAATCTTCTGCGTTGTAGACAAGCGCCGCGGTCCACAACTCCATTGGATGTATACGCAGACCGACCCACGGTCCGAAACCATCGTTACACTGAGCAAAGGCACCGATCCCAAACGACCGCATCCAGCCGTTCATGAGACCCGAATACCAGTACCCAGATCCGCCATACTCGACCACGAGCAGGCTCTCGAAATGCTCCTGCGTCCAACCAAGCGAACCCGCTACACGCAACGGGAATTCCGCCGTCTCGAGACCAATGCTCGGCGCAAAGGTCAACCGAGAATAGTGGAATGCAGGTCCGGCATAGATCTCGCCATACGTGTCGTGGCTCGTCACGCGTCCGGCAAGAGCGAAGCTCATCGAATGTACGATCGGCACATCCAAGCGCGCGTGTGCCGCAGCTTCGATCTCCGTCTCCGGGATCAAGACCGCGCCATCCGCGCCAAGCAGGAGCGACACGCGATCAGCGTGTTCTGCTTCATGCTCCGATGCCCAGGTCACGACACTAAGATATGACAGCAAGCGTCCTCCGCTATGAAAACTTGCCAAAATAGGGTAGTCGAATACAAAAAATTCGGCAACCGGTGCTAAAATGCCCTCATGCAAAGAATCAACTCAACAGCTCTGCGATTTCTTAAACGGCTTCGAATAGAAGAAAGAATATCGCTCTATCTGACAGGTGTCGCGACGCTTTGTCTCGTACTCCTCCAGGACCTACGCGGCTACACATTTACTCAAGCTGCCGCTGACATGCTGGAGTATTTTAGTTTTGGAAACAGTCTGTTTTCATTTTTCTTCTTAGCGCTCTGGATACTATTTGGATGGAAACTTTTTACAGTTGGGAACAAACTCGCCGTCAGCGCATACGTGGACCATCAAACCGTAACTCGATCACACCGACGACAAGCACTTCAAGAAATTACCGAACCACTCCGCTTACTCTGGCCGCTCACGCTCTTCTCACTTCCGCTCTTTGCTCTCTTGAGTACCATGAGTCGAAACCTCCAAGGCCAGATCAAGGACCCGTGGCTAAACCAACTTGATAACCTCATATTCGGATACTCGCCATTTCTTCACTTCCCAACACTCTACCAAACCCCGATATTTGAGCAGGTCATTTCTGTCTCCTACGTGTACCTCACGCACGTGATCGCCCTTACTCTCGTCCTCTGCCTCCTTTTCAAAAAAACTATCTTCATCAGACTCTTCACCTTAAGTTTCTTGCTCTCCCTCATCCTTGGCTTTCCCATGTACGCCGCCGTGCCATGCCAAGATCCAAATAACTATTTCATTCAACAACAAAATTCTGACGTATTGAGCGATGACATGCAGGAGCAGTTGGCCGCGTACGCCCCAAGCGAAATGGTGTCACGCATGACAACAAGAATTCGCGATCTTGAACAGTTCGGAGACGATGGAGCGCCACCCGTGAGCTGTTTCCCGAGCGATCACGCCGTCTGGGCCATACTCACGCTCTACATACTGTATCTCCTCACGCCCTGGTCTCTTATCCTATCGATCCCCTGGGTTTTCTGTGTACTCAGCGGAGGTGTCTATTTTGGACAGCACTACGTTGTGGACTATATTGCCGGCATACTCGTTGCCATAATCTGTATCGTTGGCAGTAATCAACTGATCTTACGCAAAAATGAGAATCAAAAATCGACCACATAACGTGGTCGATTTTTGGTGCCTCGGGCAGGAATCGAACCTGCGACCTTGAGCTTAGAAGTCTCCTGCTCTATCCAACTGAGCTACCGAGGCGTACTGAAAACCTATCCAAGTTTGGCCATCTCCGTCGTCGTTCGCTCCGTCGGCCTCACCGTAGGATTTACCTACGCCTCGGCCTTACTCGCTCACTCCTAGGATCTGACCAAACTTAATAGGTTTTCTTCGTACAACCGCAAAAGATTAGCAGAAAATGAGAGAAAAATCAAATGATCAAACTATTCTGAAGAGTTGTCATGGAATTGTTTGTAAACACGCTTCAATTCCTTATCAGTGATGTGCGTGTAAACCTGAGTGGTTGTGATCGATTCATGGCCAAGTAGGGATTGAACCGAGCGAATGTCCGCTCCGTTACGCAAGAGATCCGTAGCGTAGGTGTGTCGCAGTGTGTGTGGCGTCACACGCTTCGTGATGCCGGCCTCACGGGCATATCTATCAACGATACGCTGAATCGATCGAGGAGTGAGTGGGTGCGCCCCTGGCGTAAACTTTCTGGCCCGGTCATGCCGCACAAATAGGAAAGGGGAGACGTCGCGACGTCGTTCCTGATAAGCCTTAATTGCTCTACGCGCAGCATCGGACAAAAACACGACTCGATGTTTGCTTCCCTTACCGAGTACTGTAAATTCTTCCAACTTTAAGTTGATCGCATCAATTCTCAAGTTTGCAATCTCTGATACACGTAAACCCGTTGAAAACAAAAGCTCAAGAATTGCCTTATCGCGCGTACCGACAATGGTGGGATCTTTTTCTGGGGCAAGTAAAAAACGCTTTAACTCATCAAGCTCCAAAAATGACACTTGCCTAGATC
This sequence comes from Patescibacteria group bacterium, assembly GCA_030916555.1. GTDB lineage: Bacteria > Patescibacteriota > Patescibacteriia > UBA9934 > UBA9934 > JAGORL01. Next base: position 12,030 of record JAUPWK010000008.1, read on the forward strand.
CCTGCTTAGCAAGCTCGATCTTCTCTGCCGCCATGCTCTTCACATCCCGCTTGGCGAGATACTTTAAAAAGGCGCGAAGTGCAATCAAGTGATAGTTCTGTGTGTTTTTCTTGAGCTGCGCCTCTTCTCGACCGGCAACGTTTCGATTCAAGTGCAAACGATATTTACGCACCATTTCATTGTTGATCTCAGCCGGATTTGGGTCTTTGGCCCAATCAGAAAAGCGCTTTAAGTAAAAATGATAATTGCGCACCGTCTTGTCTGACCGACCGCGTTCAATCTCAAGATATTCAAGAAATTCTTTCAGGTATTTATCAAAAACATTCGCCATAAGAAGTATCACTCATGTGTCGTAAATTGTACCATGTGGTTGACGCAAGTCATAACTAATGGCTATATATTAGTGTCTTCACGTCACGTGGATCCGTGAAGATGACAAATCCGTCCCCCTGATCCAGCGGTCGGCATATCCGACCGGAGGCCAGCATGTTGTGTTCGCTCCATCACCCCACGGAGCTGACCGAACCCTACATGCGGAGCGTCGTCTTTTCCGCCGACTGGTTGCCGTGAAGCCGGGCATGAACCCGGCACTCGAGCTCTGACGCTAGTAGGGCCCTCGCGCCCCTAGCCATCAGATCGCTCCGGCGATCTTACCCATCTGTGCGATTCGTCGCCGCGGCCGTCTCCCTCTGGGGGACGGTCGTTTCATTTTAGCTTGACTCAAACACGATTTTTAGCTAATATAAGCAGTCCCGTCATTGACGGGGATCCTTCAAAATTCGCTTCAAATAGAGAGGTTTACCGTGGTTACCAAGTCCCTGCGTCCGTATCAAGTCGGTGCTAAAAATGCCGTCTTCGAAACGGTTGAAAGTAGCGTCGACCGGGCCCTCATCGTGATGGCTACCGGTCTCGGCAAAACCTTCACGGCCGCCGAGATCTACGAAGAATGGTTTGCCCGCTTCGGCGGCAAAGCCCTATTCGTTGTTCATCAGGTGGAAATTGCCGAACAGGCGATGGCCGAGTTCCAGGCCCATCTGCCGAAAAACATCATCTGCGGTCTGCTCACGAGCGACCGAGCCGAAAACGTGAGCAAGTGTCACATCTTGTTCACGACCTTCCAATCGATGCACGAACGGACGCGGCGCCTCTTCGAGAAAGATCACTTCAACCTGATCATCGTCGACGAAGCCCACCACAGCCACGCAGATACCTACCGTCCTGTCATCGAATACTTCAACTCGGCTTTCCGGCTGGCCCTTACGGCTACGCCGAACCGTGCGGACGGTCAGAACATCCGGACCCTATTCGGTGATGAAGTCTTCTCATATACCCTGGCACAGGGTATCGTCGATGGCTATCTCGCAAACATGGACTACCGGGTCGAAAACGACAACATCGATCTGGTCAAACTCCAGGAGCTCGTAGACCGGGCGACTGGCGGTGACCGACGTGTTTCGCTGGACGACATCGACTCCACCATCTTTCTCCACGAACGGCTGGAAGCCATCGTGGCAAAGGTGCGAGAGGTCGAAGCGGAGTTCGGGCGCAAGCTGAAGAAGATCTTCTTCTGCCAAAACCTGACCCACATCCACGAAGTCTGCAAGCACCTGGCGGGTTCGGAACCGTACCACTCGAAACTGTCTCGCGATCGCCGTGTGGCCGTCCTTGCCGACTTCAAGGCAGGGAATGTCCAGGAGATCCTCACCCGAGACATGTTCAACGAAGGGATCGACGTTCCCGATGCGGAAATGTTGGTCTTCCTGCGGGGAACCGACAGCGAAACGATCTGGACCCAGCAGCTGGGTCGAGGTCTGCGCCGGAGCAATGGCAAGACCCATGTGGTGATCCTTGATTTCGTTGCCAACTGCGATCGCATTATGGCGGTCGATGAGTTACGGAATCAGATCTCTAGCTCGAGTGGTAGTGATCAAAACAAAGATCGCGACCACAAGTCGAAGCTCCTCATCAAGGGCACTGGTTGGTCGTTCACGTTCGCGGAAGAGATCCGAAACGTGCTCGATTTGCTGCAACGTTGGGATACGCCTCAAGCCGATAAAGACGGCACGTTCGTGAAGGACGGCGAGGTTTGGGTAACCACCTACCAACTAACACGTATCCTAAAACTCTCCTCAAATGCCATCTCAAGTCGAGTCCCGGAATGCAGGCATGAGGAGGGCAGAGATTCAATGGGCCGAATCCAGATTTTCTATGCACTGTCGGATGCCAAACGAGAGTGTGCAGACCTCCTCGAGAATGTTCCGAGGGCAAATGCTAACGGGACGTTCGAGGCCGAGGGAGAGACCTGGGGCGCAGTCCAACCTCTGGCTCGTATCCTCGGGGTTTCCAACAATGCAATCAACGATAGACGTTCGCTCTGTCGTCAAAAGCCCGGCAAAACTTTAAGAGGAAATCTGCAGACCTTTTACTCACTCGTGGATGCTAAACGGGCCTGTGCAGACCTCCTAAAAAACGTTCCGAGGGCGAATCAAAACGGCACGTTCGAGGCCGAGGGAGAGATCTGGGGCACGACCGCCTCGCTCTCAGAGTTGCTGGACATACCTCGTCGGAAAATCCAATTGATCGGTTCCACATGCCGACAACAACCTGGAAAAGATACTGTGGGGAGAACTTGGACGTTCTACTCCGCATCGGACGTAAAAAAAGCCTGCGAAGACGTAGGCAAGAAAAAGACGTAAGCCTTCTGACCA